>DATLOI010000148.1:0-173942 GCA_035536295.1 Casimicrobiaceae bacterium | reverse complement strand
GGCACATCGCGTTCGCTTTCGTCTTGTTTCGCGCATTCGACATCGTCAAGCCGCCGCCGATTCGCTGGGTGGAGGCGCACGTCAAAGGAGGCATCGGTGTCATGGCCGACGATTTTGTCGCAGCGGCGTTCGCATTGCTCGTCTATGAGTTGGTCGTGGGTTTCGTGTCATGAGCTCGATCGTCGGAGCGTTGCAACGGTACGATTCGCTGAGTCGGCGCATCGAGGAAGCAGGGCTCAACAACCTGCATACGCGGCGGCAGCTGGTATACGACGGGTGGCTCTTGTTCCTGTCGCCGGGACGCGCGAAACGCGCGCGCAGCGTGAATGCTTTCTTCGGCTCAACGCTAGCAGTCGACGAGAAGATCGCACATTGCGAGCGCATCTACACCGAGCGGGGGTTGCCGTTGTTGTTTCGCATCACGCCTTTTGTGCAACCTTCATCGCTCGACGATGCGTTGGCGAGCCGCGGCTATGTCGCGTTCGACGAGACCCTCGTGCAGCTGTGCACGCTCGAGCAGCCGCCCCCGGGTAACGAGCGGAGCGATGTCTTCGTCGAGCGTGTCGACCTCCAGGCATTTGTCGAAACGATCGGCGAATGCCGCGGGTCCGACGTCACGCAACGTATCGCGCATCTCGAACGGCTTGCCCATTCCCCGCTCGACGTGCGGCCCCTGGTCGCGCGGGGCGAACGCACAGTGCTTGGCGGAGGCATGATCTCCATTCAGGACGACATCGCAGGTGTATTCGATGTTTTCACCGTGCCGTCGATGCAAAGGCGTGGGATCGCGACCGTCGTTGTGTCGCATCTTCTTATGGATGCGTGGCGACGGGGTGCGCGTCATTTCTATCTGCAGGTCGGCGCCGGCAATGCCGCGGCAATTGGCATGTATCGCAAGTTCGGCTTTGCAACCTCATATCGCTATCACTATCGTGCGCGGGAGGGCGACGTCGAATGAGCGACGCGCTGCGTGATGCATTGGCCGCCGAGCTCGGAGCGCTGTTGTCGGCGAGGCGATGGCGCGTGGTGACGGCCGAATCCTGCACCGGTGGACTGCTCGCAGGCGCAATAACCGCAATTGCAGGAAGCTCGGGGTGGTTCGATGTCGGCTATGTCACCTACGGCAACGACGCGAAAATCCGGTTGCTCGGCGTTTCGCCCGACGCTCTGGCGCACGAGGGCGCGGTTTCAGAGGCTACGGCGCGGGCGATGGCGGAAGGTGCGCGCCGCGCGAGCGGGGCCGATCTCGCGGCGGCTATAACCGGGATCGCAGGGCCAGGCGGAGGGACGGCGCAAAAGCCGGTCGGGCTCGTATGCTTCGCGTGGTCGCGCGAAGGGTCCGCACGCGCCGAGTCTCGACGCTTCTCCGGCGATCGAGGCGCGGTGCGCGAGGCTTCGGTGATCGCGGCGCTCGAGGGCTTGATTCAGATCGCACGCGACGGCTGAAGGGCAGGCTCGCGCCTTGAGCCACCCGCTGCGCCACACTGTCGTATCGATGCAAACGTCTATTGGATTAAGCCATTAGGAGGGTTGCTCGAACGATCGTTCTATGCGACGATCGGCGTGCTGGAACGCGTCCTGAGGGTTTCACAAAACGTTCCGGTTTCACGAACCGCCAACTTTCATCGATACGCGATACTAGGGAGCCGCTCGCAATGCCACTCGACAACACGCCCATGGATGACCAGAAGAGCAAGGCCCTCGCCGCCGCCCTCGCGCAGATCGAGAAGCAGTTCGGCAAAGGCTCGATCATGAAAATGGGCGACGCGCAGGTGCAAAACGATCTGTCGGTCGTCTCGACCGGTTCGCTTGGGCTCGACATCGCGCTCGGCGTCGGCGGGTTGCCGCGTGGTCGGGTCGTCGAGGTCTACGGACCGGAATCGTCGGGCAAGACGACACTCTGCCTGCAGGTCGTCGCGCAATTCCAGAAAGCAGGCGGCATCGCAGCCTACATCGATGCGGAGAACGCTCTCGATCCCTCGTACGCGGGAAAGCTCGGCGTCAACGTGAGCGAGCTTCTAATCTCGCAACCGGACACCGGCGAGCAGGCGTTGGAGATCGCCGACATGCTCGTGCGCTCCGGTGGCGTCGACGTTATCGTCATCGACTCGGTGGCGGCGCTCGTGCCCAAGGCCGAGATCGAAGGCGAGATGGGGGACCAGCTTCCCGGGTTGCAAGCGCGGCTCATGAGTCAGGCGCTGCGCAAACTCACCGGCAACATCAAGCGTGCGAACGTGCTGGTCGTCTTCATCAATCAGATCCGGATGAAGATCGGCGTGATGTTCGGCAATCCCGAAACGACGACGGGCGGCAATGCGCTGAAGTTCTACGCGTCGGTGCGCCTCGACATCCGCCGCATCGGCTCGATCAAGAAGGGCGAGGAAGTGATCGGCAACGAGACGCGCGTGAAGGTGGTCAAGAACAAGGTCGCACCGCCGTTTCGCGAAGCATTGTTCGACATTCTCTACGGCGAAGGCATCTCCCGCGAAGGCGAGATCGTCGAGCTCGGCGTCAATCACCGCATCATCGACAAGTCGGGAGCTTGGTACGCCTACAAGGGCGACAAGATCGGTCAAGGCAAGGACAACGCACGCGAATATTTGAAGGAGCATCCCGAGATTGCTGTGGAGATCGAGGCGCGCATTCGCGAGGCGGTGGGAGTGCCGGCGGCCTCGCGGGGTGGCGAGGCTTAACCGGCGGAAGCGGACGACGCCGGAAAGCGCGCGATCTCGCGAAGCTCGCCACCCATGCAGCGTCGCACTAGTCGTTCAGCGCAACCGCTGCGACAACGCGCGATCGCGGCGCTTGGGCGACGTGAATACGCACGCAGCGAGCTTCGCTCGAAGCTTGTTGCGACAGGCGGTGAACCAAGCGAGGTCGATCGGCTGCTCGATGAACTCGAGCGGGCAGGCTACTTGTCGGACCAGCGCTGCGCCTCAGTGCTCGTCAGAAAGAAAGTTGCGGGTTACTCGAAGCGCGCAATCGCCTTCGCTTTGAAAGAAAAGGGCGTTGCCAGCGCCGTCGCGCAAGATGCGCTCGCTTCGATCGCCGCCCTCGACGAGGTGGCGACGGCGCGAGCGCTTTGGGAGCGCAAGTTCGGCGAGGCTCCCAAGGACAATCGCGACAAAGCGCGGCAGCTGCGCTTTCTTCTATCGCGTGGCTATAGCGGTGCGATTGCGTTCGAAGTGATGAAACGCGCCGGTGCGGCAACGGCCGATGACGAGAGCGACACGGACGGATCAGCCAAAGGATAACGTGTTGAATGGCCCATTGCTCGCTCGGGCCAACCCCCATAGAAGTCACAACTCGTCCCCGTCACGACATCCCGTTTCGCACCTCCCCCTCGCCGCGTAAACGCAGCCCAGGCGGCGCCTCGATCTTGCCGAGCTTGACGAGACGCGCAGTGATCGCGCCGCGCGTGCGCTCCATTTGAACGGCCAGCGCACCAATCGTGGCTCCGGCGTCGAAGCTCGCGATGAGCGACTCGTCGTCGTTCGCCGACCACGGCCGACCGGCGTTGCGCGCCGCCAACCCGAGCGTGCGATGCGTGGATTGCATCCCGCTGCCGTTGCGCTCACCCTCGAGCAACGTCAGCGTTGCGAACACGACCCGCAGTGTGTCGGGTCGCTGCGCGGGATGATCTGCAGCGAGCATGTCGCCGCTTCTGGGATCGACTCCCTCGGCCCACGCGCGCAGGTGTCGAATCACGGTTTCGCGGTCCATCGATCGTCTCCTTCGTCTAGACGCGACTCACGTGCCGCGTGCGAAGCCATCGTGCCGCACGCGCGTCGCGATCTCCTATAGGTCGTTCGACCGAGGCTCGAACCCTCAAGGTCGAGCTACTTGCAGGGAAGAGCATTCCCCCCGCGATACAATTGAATATCGGCCCAATGCCCTCACACTCGAATAGATCACCAGCTTTCAAGACGCGATGAACGTTGCCGAAATCCGCCGCCGCTTTCTCGATTTTTTCGTCGAGAACGGGCACGCGCGCGTGCCATCGTCGTCGCTGGTTCCGGCGAACGACCCGACGCTCCTGTTCACGAACTCGGGCATGGTCCAATTCAAGGACGTCTTCCTCGGCATCGAGTCGCGTCCCTACAAGCGGGCAACGACTGCACAGCGCTCGGTGCGCGCAGGCGGCAAGCACAACGATCTCGAAAACGTCGGTTATACGGCGCGCCATCACACGTTTTTCGAGATGCTCGGCAATTTCAGCTTCGGCGACTATTTCAAGCGCGAAGCAATTCGCTATGCGTGGCAGCTTCTGACCGAGTTCTATCGACTCCCGGCCGACAAACTCTGGGTTACCGTCTATATCGACGACGACGAAGCGTATGCGGTATGGCGCGACGACATCGGGGTGCCCGAGTCGCGCATCGTTCGGATCGGCGACAACAAGGGCGCGAAATACGCGTCCGACAACTTCTGGCAAATGGCGGACACCGGCCCGTGCGGGCCGTGCTCGGAAATTTTTTACGACCATGGCCCCGAAGTGGAAGGCGGCCCGCCCGGATCGCCGGATGCGGAAGGCGATCGCTACATCGAGATCTGGAATCTCGTGTTCATGCAGTTCAACCGCGACGCGGCCGGAACGCTGACGCCGCTGCCCAAGCCCTGCGTCGACACGGGACTGGGTCTCGAGCGTCTCGCCGCGGTGCTGCAGCACGTGCATTCGAACTACGACACCGATCTGTTCGGCTCGCTCATCGCCGCAGCGGCTCGCGAAACAAACGTGCGCGACATTGCATCGCCCAGCCTTCGCGTCATTGCCGATCACATTCGCGCGTGCTCGTTCTTGATCGTCGACGGCGTCATTCCGGGTAACGAAGGACGCGGCTACGTGTTGCGGCGGATCATTCGCCGCGCGATTCGTCACGGCTACCAGCTCGGTTGCAAGCAGCCGTTCTTCTACAAGCTCGTCGACGATCTCGATACGCAGATGGGTGAGGCGTATCCGGAGCTTCGCCGCGACAAGGCGCGCGTGGCTGAAGTCCTCAAAGCCGAGGAAGAGCGCTTCGGCGAGACGCTCGAGAACGGAATGCGGATTCTCGAGACCGCGCTTGCATCGCTGGCGCGCAGCAACGGCAGCACGCTCGACGGCGAGACCGCTTTCGCGCTCTACGACACCTATGGTTTTCCGTACGATCTGACGGCGGACGTTGCGCGCGAGCGCGGTGTTGCCATCGACGAACAGGCTTTCGAGCGCGCCATGGATGCGCAACGCGAGCGCGCGCGTGCGGCGTCGCAATTCCGCGTGGGCGAGACCATTGCCTACGAAGGACCGAAGACGCGCTTTCGCGGGCACGAGACGATGTCCGAGGAAGGTCGAGTGGCGGCGCTCTACAAGGATGGCGCCGCAGTCGAGAGCCTCATTGCCGGTGATCGCGGCATCGTGGTGCTGGACGGGACGCCGTTCTACGCCGAAGCGGGAGGGCAGGTCGGCGATCAGGGCGAGCTGTCGAAGGGCGGCGTGTGCATCACGCTCTTCGACGTCGAGGACACGCAGAAAGTGCAGCCCGATGTGTTCGGGCATGTCGGCGCGATGAAAACCGGCGAGCTTCGCGTCGGCGACATCGTCGCAGCGCAAGTCGATCTCGAGGCGCGCGGGCGCACGATGCGCAATCATTCGGCGACGCATCTCATGCACAAGGCGCTGCGAGAGGTGCTCGGTTCGCACGTACAGCAGAAGGGCTCGCTCGTCGATGCAGACAAGACGCGCTTCGACTTCACTCACCACGCGCCGGTATCCGATGAGGAAATTCGCCGCGTCGAGTCACTCGTCAACGCCGAGATTCTCGACAATCACGCAACCAACGCACGCGTGATGGCGATCGACGAAGCGCAGAAGCTGGGTGCCGTGATGCTGTTCGGAGAGAAGTACGGCGACGAGGTGCGCGTCCTCGACATCGGCAGCTCGCGGGAGCTGTGCGGAGGCACGCACGTTGCGCGCACCGGCGACATCGGATTCTTCAAGATCGTCTACGAAGGCGGAGTCGCGGCGGGAATTCGTCGCGTCGAGGCGGTCACCGGTAAGGGCGCGCTCGAATACGTGCAGGCACGCGATGCGCAGCTTGCCGGCGTAGCGTCGCAACTCAAAGTCGCGCCCGCCGAGCTCGACGCACGTCTTGCGCAGATCATGAACGATGCACGCGCAACCGAGCGCGAGCTGGCACGGCTCAAGGCGAAGCTTGCGGCCTCGGCCGGTGACAATCTTGTCGACAGTGCCATCGATATCAAGGGCGCGAAAGTCGTCGCGGCGACAATCGAAGGCGCCGATGCGAAGGCCCTGCGCGAGACGCTGGACAAGCTCAAGGACAAGTTGAAGAGCGCGGCGATCGTGCTCTCGTCGATCGCCGATGGACGGGTGACGCTGATCGCGGGTGTGACCAGCGATTTGATCGCGAAAGTGAAGGCGGGCGAGCTCGTCAATCATGTCGCGCAGCAGGTCGGTGGCAAGGGGGGCGGGCGCGCGGACATGGCGCAGGCGGGCGGCAGCAATCCGGCGGCATTGCCGGGCGCGCTGCAATCGGTACGCGCGTTCGTCGAGCAGCGGCTGTGAGTTCTTTGAGACCTGCTGAGGAGTTGTTCGCATGAGTAGTGCCGGGCCACAATTCGCGAGCGACAACAACGCCGGCATCTGCCCCGAAGCGATGGCGGGGCTCGCAAATGCCAATGTGGGTCACGCGCCGGCGTATGGGGCCGACGTTTGGACCGGGCGCGCCGAGGATGCGATTCGCCGCGTATTCGACGCGGATGCCGAAGTGTTCCTCGTCTTCACGGGAACGGCGGCCAACTCACTCGCGCTCGCGTCGATCTGCCGCAGCAGCGACGCGGTCGTGTGTCACGCCAATTCGCATATCAACGTCGACGAATGCGGCGCGCCGGAGTTCTTCAGCGGCGGGGCGAAACTACTGACCGTCGACACGCCGTTGGCGAAGGTGACGCCCGAGGCGCTCATCGCGCGTGCGGTCACACCGCACGACGAACATGGCTCGCGCCCGCGCGCACTCTCGCTTACGCAATCGACGGAGTTCGGGACCGTCTACACGCCAGCCGAGTTGCGTGCTCTTTGCAAAGCCGCGCACGCACGCGAAATGAAAGTGCAGCTCGATGGAGCCCGGTTTGCGAACGCGTTGGCAACGCTCGAATGCGAGCCGGCCGATATTGCGCAACGCGCGGGAATCGACGTGCTCTCTTTCGGCGGCACGAAGAACGGCATGCCGTTCGGCGAGGCGGTCGTATTTTTCGACCGCTCGCTTGCCGACGAATTCAAGCGGCGCCGTAAGCAGGGTGGTCAACTCGCATCGAAAATGCGTTTTCTCGCGGCCCCCTGGATCGCGATGCTCGAAGACGGCGCGTGGATCAGGCGCGCGAAGCACGCCAACGCGATGGCGCAGCGACTCGCGGGAGAGCTCACGGGTTTGCCCGGCGTATCGCTGATCGCGCCGGTCGAAGCGAACGGCGTGTTCGCGCATCTGCCGACGCGCGTGATCGAGGCGTTGCACGCAAAAGGATGGCGGTTCTATGTGTTCGTCGGAGACACCGGTTGCCGATTCATGTGCGCCTGGGATACGACGTCAACTGTTGTCGACGCATTCGTCGCCGACATTCGCGCGCTGATCGCCCGGGCGGCGTGAAGTGCATTGAAGGAAATCAAAATGAAACGCGCACTTGCAGTTGCAGCACTCTTCATTCCCGCAATCTCGCTCGCGCATCACGGCTGGAGCGAATACGATCAGACCAAGACGTTGACGCTGGACGGCCGCGTCGCGGAAATGGGCTACGAGCATCCGCATGGATACGTGAAGCTCGTGACCCCCGACAAGACATGGCTCGCCGTGCTCGCGCCGCCGTCGCGAATGGACAATCGCGGCCTGACGAAAGAAATCCTGAAGATCGGAACCACCGTGCAGGTCGTCGGCTATGCCAATCGCGGCAAGCCCGACGAGATGCGCGCCGAGCGCATCAGCGTGGCCGGCAAGACGGTCGAGCTGCGCTGAAAGCAAACTGATGGCCAGCGCGCTGCATGCGGTCGAGGCAACCGGTGTGGCGCGTTTCATGCGCGAGGCGCTGTACGCGTACCCCGTCACCGAGACCGTTCACATCACCGGGCTCGCGCTTTTGTTCGGATCGATTGCGATCGTCGATCTTCGCCTGCTCGGGCTTGGAAAGCGGATACCGCTGAGCGCGCTCGTCGCGTTCGCAGTACCGTGGTCGATCGTAGGATTCATCGTTGCAGCAGGCGCGGGCTCATTGATGCTCGTCGCGCATGCCAACGAGTTTCTGACGCTTCCGCTGTTCTGGATCAAGATGACGCTCATCGTGCTCGCGGGCAGCAACGCGCTGCTGCTGCATCGAGGCGCATTGCGTAACGCCGCTGCGCTCGATGCAATGACAGTGACGCCACCTCGGCTTCGGGTCGCTGCGGCGCTTTCGCTCGTGCTGTGGCTCGGCGTCATCGCCTGCGGCCGCTTTCTCGCGTACCTGTAGTCGACACTCTGCTGCCGAGGGTGCCCGCCCGCGTCGCACGTTGACCGCGAGGGGGGCGTCGCGTTTGCGACTCCCCGCCGCGCGCGAGCGCCCATGGAGGGCAGGTTGCATGGCATGCCTCGTGCTGCCTCGTCACGACGATGGATCGCATCGAATTGTCGCGGCTCGCCCGCATCGTCTGGCCGTACATCGCGCTGTGGCTTGTCTTGGCCGCAGCCGTGGTCGGATTTGCGGCTTACGAGCTTGGGTCAAACCGCAACGCGGACCTTGCCGCCGGGCGCGCCGAGGCGGAAAACCTCGCCCGCATCATGAGCGAGCACATGCAGCAGACGCTGGACTCGACCGACCGCATGCTGACGTTGTTCAAGCTCGCGCGCGAGCATCGCATGTCGGCGCAATCGCTCGAAACCTTGTCGACTGCGATGAAGCCGATGCAAGGGACCGAGGCCGAGCGCAGGGTCAACTTCTTCGACCGCGACGGGCAATTTGTCACGAGCACCGATCGGAAGCTCGCGGGTCGCGCGGCGTCGATCGCCGATCGCGCGTATTTCCATCGGGCGCGCAACGGCTCGGATCGCGAGCTTTTCATCGGCGACGCGGTGATGGGGCGCCTCTCGCTCGCGACGGTGATACCGGTGGCGAAGCGGGTGAAATCGGTCGACGGTGAATTCGACGGTGTCGTTGTCACCGCACTCGATCCACAGCGGCTCGTGCAGCTATTCCGAAGTCTTCGCGTGGGTGAACGCTCGTCGGTCGGAATCGCGCATCGCGACGGACCGGTCCTCGCGTGGGCGCAGGCTACCCGCACCGACGCGCGAGCGCCCGAGTCGATCGGAGAGATCGTGCAGGCCGATCGCATCATCGCGTTATCGGCGGTGCATGGAACCGAGCTCTTGGCCTTTGCGTCGCTTTCCGAGCACGAGTTGTTGTCGACGCATCGGCGAGTCCACACCGCGACGCTCGCCTTCGCCGCATTGACGATCGCGGCATGCACGCTGCCGATCTGGTGGGTGGGTGCGCACGCGTGGCGCGAGGTGCACCAGCGTCGCCTTCTCGAGCGCCGCTTCGCCAATGCGCATGCACAAGCACGCACCGACTCGCTCACAGGGCTCGCGAATCGCACCGGCTTCGACGAAGCGCGCCGCGCGATGTACGACAAGCTGAAGCGCGACGGCACGCCGTTCGCGCTCGCTTTCGTCGACATCGATCACTTCAAACGACTCAACGATTCCCTCGGGCACGAAGCGGGCGACAACGCGCTGCGCGCCGTCGCCGAGACTTTGACGGGCGGAGTGCGGCAAAGCGACGTCGTCGGACGCCTGGGTGGCGACGAGTTCGCCGTGCTGATGCCGGGGGTCACTGCCGAAACGATGCATCGCCGCTTCGACCCGATCAAGATCGATCTCGACAACATGGTGCGTCTCAATGGCTGGCGCATCAGCTTCTCGATCGGCGTCGTCGCGTGCGAAAGCGCAACGCCGCGCTCGCGCGACGCGGTCAATCTCGCCGATCGCATGATGTACGATGCCAAAGGCGCCGGGCGTGATGGGATCCGTTACGCGGTGTTCCGGAACGGTCGACTGTTTCCCGAGGATCGCGAGGACGCAGCGGCCCAAGCCTAATCTTTGGAGGCCGCATTGAGTTTGCGTTCTGACATTTCTCTCGACGACTTGCGGCGGCGCGGCGACGGTTATCTGCCCGGCTTGATCGGATTGCGCTTCGTCGAGCTTGCGCTACGGCGAATCGTTGCCGAGCTCGATATTCGTACCGAGCTTTTAGCACCGAATGGCTATCTGCACGCTGCCACCGTGATCGCGCTCGCCGACACGGCGTGCGGCTACGGAACCGTTGCGCATATGCCGGACGGTGCGTCGAACTTCACGACGATCGAGCTCAAGAGCAACTTTCTAGGCACGGCGCGCGACGGCACGCTTCAATGCGTCGCGACGCCGGCCCATCTCGGACGCACGACGCAGGTGTGGGACGCGACGGTGACGCGAAAAAGCGATCAGGGAACGATTGCGCTGTTTCGCTGCACGCAGATGTTGCTCGCGAAGTCGCGCTGAGAATTCAGCGCGCGGAAGACATCAGTCCATCGCAGCAACGAGTGATGCATTGCCCCCCGCCGCAGTCGTATTGAGCGACAGCGTCCGCTCGATCGACAGTCGCGCGTGAGGATAACGAGGAGGTGAGCCGGCGGGCTCGATGACCGGGAGCCGCGCACCTTCGCGCGCTGCGAGCTTTCGATTGGCCGCCGCAGCTGTCGCCGGGTCGGCGGCAAGCGCGCCGGCGATGTCGGATCGCGCGCTCCAGTCGTCGATCGCATCGATGCTTGCAAGAGGCGGCGTGAAGGATGCGGCGACGCGTTGCGCGATTGCGCGCGCCGTGGGTTTCGGAGCGAGCACGATTCGATTACCGGTCGCAAGCGCAGCATCCACCTGCGCGCCCCATACGGCTTCGCTGTCGTCATGTCCACCGAGCGCTACCAGAAGACCGCGCGGCTCGAGCCGCCAATGATTGGTCTCGCCGGTCGGCCCGTCGAGATCGCGCGGTGAAGCATCGACATCATCCGGACTACGGGTGAGCCGGGAAAGATAAAGCGGCCCGCCGGCTTTCGGACCGGTCCCCGACAAGCCGTCGCCTCCGAATGGTTGCACGCCAACGACAGCGCCCACGATGTTGCGATTCACGTAGACATTGCCGGCCCGCACGCGTTGCGCGATGTGCTGCACGCGCTCGTCGATTCGACTGTGAATGCCGAGCGTCAACGCGTAGCCGGTTGCATTGAGCGCGTCGATGAGTGCGTCGAGCTCGCTCGTCCGATAGCGCAGCACGTGCAGGACCGGTCCGAAAACTTCGTTCGTCAACGTCGCAAGCGAGGGGATTTCGAACGCGACCGGGGCGAGGTAGGTTCCCTCCCGAGCGAGCTTCGCATCGAGTGGTGCGCGTGCCAAGAGTTTCCCCTCGCGCTCCATTCGCGCAATGTGCGCTTCGAGCGCAGCCTTCGCATCCTTGTCGATGATGGGTCCGACGTCGGTCGACAACGCCATTGGGTTGCTTACACGCAACTCGTTCATCGCGCCGGCCAGCATTGCAATCACGCGCTCGGCGATTTCGTGTTGCACGCATAGCACCCGTAACGCCGAGCAGCGCTGGCCGGCGCTATCGAATGCCGACGCGAGAACGTCGACGACGACCTGTTCGGGCAGCGCGGACGCATCCACGATCATCGCGTTTTGACCGCCGGTTTCGGCGACCAGCGCGAGATTGCCACGCTTGGCGAGTGTGCGGTGAATTCGCATTGCGACATCGGTCGAGCCCGTGAACACGACGCCGTGCACGCGCGGATCGTCGACGAGCGCAGCGCCGATTGCGCCATCGCCGGGAATCGATTGCAGGGCGCTGCGCGGCACTCCTGCTTCATGCAATAGCCGCACGGCCTCGTGGGCGATCAACGGCGTTTGCTCCGCCGCCTTGGCAACGACGGCGTTACCCGCGGCGAGCGCTCCCACCACCTGACCCACGAAGATCGCGAGCGGGAAATTCCATGGACTGATCGCAGCGATCGTTCCGAGTGGCGCGGCGGGCTCGCGCTTGCGAAGCTGGCCCGCGTAATAACGGCAGAAATCGCTCGCCTCGCGTACTTCGCCGATCGCGTTGGCGAGCGATTTGCCGGCTTCGCGGATCGCGAGATGAATCAATGCCGCGCGCTTGTACTCAAGCAAATCGGCAGCGCGATCGAGCACCGCGGCGCGCTCGCTCGCCGAGCGGTGCGACCATTCGCGCACCGCTTGCGCCGTCGCGCGCAGCGCAACATCGACATCGCTTGTCATTGCGACGATAACCTTGCCGACAACATGCGAGTCTGCCGGCGCAACGACGGCGACGGCGGGGCCGTTCGATGGGGTCGAGTCGGCGAGAAGAGGTGTCGCTCGATAGTCTTGCGCGGCCGCCTGTGCGAGCTCCGCTTCGAGCTTCGCGAGCGCATGCTCGCTTGCGAGATCGATTCCCGCCGAGTTTTGTCGATCGCCATAGAGCTGCGCGGGCAGTGGAATGCGCGGATGCGGCGAGCCTTCGAAGCGCCTGGCATCGATCACCGGATCGGCGACGAGCTTCTCGACGTCGATGTCAGGATCGACCACTTGATTGACGAACGAAGTGTTCGCGCCGTTTTCCAGGAGTCTGCGCACGAGATACGCAAGCAGCGTTTCGTGCGTGCCGACCGGCGCGTAGATGCGGCACGGAATGTCCAGATTCTCGCTGCCGACGACGTGATCGTAGAGGGGCTCGCCCATTCCGTGCAGGCATTGGAACTCGAAACCGCTGCGGTTGCCGGCGAGCTCGAGCACTGAAGCCAGGGTGGCGGCGTTGTGAGTCGCGAATTGCGGAAACACGAGCGCGCGGTTGTCGAGCAGCATGCGGGCGCACGCGAGATACGCAACGTCGGTATGGATCTTGCGCGTGTACACCGGATAGTCGGAATACCCTTCGACTTGCGAGCGCTTGATCTCGCTGTCCCAATACGCGCCTTTGACCAGTCGCACGAGAATGCGCCGCTTGCACGTGCGAGCGATCGCGAACAGCCATTCGAGCACGCGCGGAGCACGTTTTTGATACGCCTGCACGACAACACCGAGTCCCTTCCAGCCCCGGAGCGCAGCATCGTTCGCGAGCGCTTCGATGATGTCGAGTGAAAGCTCGAGCCGATCGGCTTCCTCGGCATCGATATTGAGTCCGATGTCGTAACGTTTCGCCAGAGCAGCCAATGCTTGGACGCGCGGCAACAGCTCGGCCATCACGCGATCGCGTTGCGAGCGCGAGTAGCGTGGATGCAGCGCCGACAGCTTCACCGACAGACCCGGACCTTCGATGACGCCGCGCTTGTTGGCCGACCGGCCAATCGCGTGCAGCGCTCCAGTGTACGCAGCCAAGTAGCGGTCGGCGTCCGCAGCCGTCAACGCCGCTTCGCCGAGCATGTCGTACGAATAGCGGTAGCCGCGCGCCTCGTTCGCTTCGGCGCGCTCGAGCGCCTTGTCGATCGTCTCGCCGAGCACGAACTGCTCGCCCAAAAAGCGCATCGCGGCGCGCATCGCTGCACGGATCACCGGCTCGCCCAGTCGTGTGAGCGATTCGGACAGCGCGCGTGCAAGCAATCCTGCGTCGGGCGGGCTCGCGACGAGCTTGCCAGTGACCGCGAGCCCCCAGCACGCTGCATTGACGAACAGCGACTCGGATAGCGCGCTCTGCGCTCTCCAGTCGCCCTTGCCGATCTTGTCGCGGATCAAGGCATCGGCGGTCGCCGCATCAGGAATGCGAAGCAGCGCTTCGGCGAGGCACATGAGTGCGACGCCTTCGTCGGATGACAATGAGAACGCGTGCACGAGTGCATCGGCGCCGGACCCATCGCGGCGTTGTGCACGGACTTTCGCAGCGAGGTCGAGCGCGACGATTCGCGCGCGCGCGCGCTGGCTCTCGTCGAGCGTTGCGTTCGCGATCACCGCGCCGACCGCCTCGGCCTCTGGGATGCGCGTCGCCGCGGTGATTGCATCGCGCAACGAATCCTGCGGGCGCGAGAGTTGGTAGGCGGTCGATTCGCTTTGCATCAGGGGCGAGTCTAAGCCATTCGGACGATCGCAAGAGACGCATCGTCAGCTCTAATGTGGCGCGTGATGACAACCACCCTGCGATCGATTCCGATCGTCGCGGCACTGCTTTCGTTTGCTGCCGGCGTCGCGATTCTGCAAACGCGCGCCGAGCTCGTTGCGGCCGTATGGGTGGGACTCGCTTTGGTGATCAGCATCGTGGGACTGCTGTGCGCTCGGCGTCGAGGCAAACGGGTTGTGGCAATGGCATCGATTCTGGCTGCGGCGATCGTGGGGTTCGCCTACGCGGCCTGGCGCGCCGATTTACGGCTCGCCGATGCATTGCCTCCTGCCTGGGAAGGCGAAGACATCAGCATCGTCGGCGTCGTCGACGAGCTCCCGCGCCGTTACGATCGCAATATTCGATTCGCATTCAAGGTCGAGCACGTGCCGACATCGAACGCGCACGTTCCAGCGCGCGTGTCGCTGAGCTGGCAAGCGCGCGCCGACGAGGCTCAGGCGCCCTTGGTTCATCCAGGAGAGCGTTGGTTGCTCACCGTGCGGTTGCGGCGGCCGCACGGGACGCACAATCCGGGCGGATTCGATCTCGAAGCGTGGCTTCTCGAGCGCAATTTGCGCGCGACGGGATACGTGCGTGCCGGCGAGACGAACCAACGCATCGACGCCTTCGCTGCACGGCCATCGGACTACGTTCAGCGTGCGCGTGAAGCGGTGCGCGAGCGCGCATTGGCAGCGCTCGCTGATGCCGCGCATGCGAGCGTTATCGTTGCACTCGCCATCGGTGACCAAAGCGGAATCGACGAGCGCGCGTGGAAAATCTTCAATCGCACCGGAACCGGTCATCTGATCAGCATCAGTGGACTGCACGTGACGGTGTTCGCCGTGCTCGTGGGCGGACTTGCGTTCGCGCTGACGCGACTCAGCGTGACGCTCACGTCACGAATCGCTGCGCGCAAGCTCGCGGTCGCAATGGGGCTCGTCGCTGCATTTGGGTACGTGCAGCTTGCCGGCGCCGAAATTCCCGCGCAACGAACGTTGTTGATGCTGGCGGTCGCAGCATTGGGCTTGTGGTGGGCTCGTCCGGGCACCGGCGCGGTGGTCTGGACCTGGTCACTGGCATGCGTGCTTGCAATCGACCCGTGGGCGGTGATCGCGCCGGGATTCTGGCTCTCGTTTTTTGCCGTCGGGCTTTTGATTTACGTGGGAAACGGGCGTCGCGGTGTGGAGCGGGATGTGCAAAGTCGCCTCCTCGCGAAGTTCACGGAGGCCGTCCGTTCGCAATGGGCGATTACGTTGGGGCTGATACCGCTCGCGCTTGCATTGTTCCAGCAGGTGTCGTTGATCGGCCCGTTGGCCAATGCTATTGCGATTCCTGTCGTGACCTTCGCCATCGTTCCGCTGGCGCTCACAGCGTCGCTACTGCCAATCGATGCGTTCTGGCAACTCGCGCATGCTGTGCTGGCGCCTTTGATGCGCGTGCTCGAGTGGCAAGCGTCGCTTCCCAACGCCGCGTGGACACAGCACGAGCCGCCGGTTTGGGCGGTCGTGGCGGGAATCGCAGGAATTGCGCTTTGTCTCGCCCCGCGGGGAATTCCCGGGCGTTGGCTGGGCGCGCTTGGCGTCGTACCGCTATTCGCTGCGTTGCCGAGTCCACCCGGCGTCGGAGCGTTCAGGCTCGTCGTGCTCGATGTCGGTCAAGGTACGGCAGCGCTCGTGCAAACGCACAACCGCGCGCTCCTGTACGACACAGGCCCGCGCTGGACGGATGTGAGTGACGCCGGTGGTCGCATCGTAGCGCCGTTCTTGCGTGCGCATGGCGTGCGCCACGTCGATACGATGCTCGTCAGTCATCGCGACATCGATCACTCGGGCGGCGCGCTGGCGGTGCTCGATGCGGTGCCGGTCGGGTTCTTGATCTCGTCGCTCGATGACGATCACGAAATCGTCACTCGCAACGAGGAGCGTGGTCTTGCGTTGCGCTGTCGTGCGGGACAGCATTGGGAGTGGGATGGCGTTCGCTTCGATGTTCTGTTCCCCGGGCCGGAGCACTACGCAGAGCCTTCGCGAAAATCGAATGACCTGTCGTGCGTGCTTCGCGTGTCGGCCGGCGGAAAGAGCGCGCTTTTGACCGGCGACATCGAGGCGAAAAGCGAGCTCGACCTGTTGATCGGGCAACGCGAGATGCTGCGATCCGACATTCTCGTCGTCCCGCATCACGGCAGCCGCACGTCGTCGACGGTATCGTTCGTGGAGGCGGTCACACCTCGACATGCGGTGTTCACCGTCGGTTACCGGAACCGGTTCGGGCATCCGCGCGCGGACATCGTTGCGCGCTATCTCGCGCGAGATTCGAGCGTATATCGCACCGATGTGACTGGAGCGCTGACCTTCGAGGTCGGGCCGTTCGCCACTGGCCCGCCGACGAGCTCTCGTGCTCGAATGCGACGCTATTGGCACGAGACGTCCGGGTAGCGGACACTAAACGACGTATTCGAATCGCCGGTGATAGCATGCCGCGTGATCGCGACTATCGTTCGATTGCTGCAGTCGGTGGCAAATGCGTTGCTCGTTGCGCAGATCGTCGCGATTGCGCCGCCGGCCTTGGCACAAAGCGATGGCGCGACTGATCCACTCAAGCTCTCGGTCGCCACCGGACCGGCGATGTCGCTTGGCAAGGCGGCGGAGCGTTGGTCGGAGCTCTTGACGCAGCAGGATGCGCGTCTTGCGACGAAAATCTTCCCCGGCGCGATGCTGGCGCGGCGTGATCCTGCGCGAGAATTTCTCGCACTGAAGGAAGGCGATGCTGATCTCGCCGTCGGCTCGGCTTTGCAATGGTCGACGCAGGTACCCTCGCTCGCGGTCTTTTCGTTGCCCTGGCTCGCGCCGCAAGACAGCGATCTGGAAGCGCTCGCATCCGATACGCCGCTGCGCCTTGCGCTTGCGCAACGGGTCGAGGCAGGCGGCGCGATTCTGCTGGCCGTCGCGCCGCTCGGACATCTGGAGATCGCGACGGTGTCGCGGGCGATTCGATCACCGGAGGATCTCAAAGGATTGAAGCTTCGCGCACCTCCCGCGCCGTTGCTGCAGGACTTGTTACTGGCGCTGGGCGCGCTCCCACAATCGATGTCGTTCAAGGACGCACAAGAAGGATTCGCCCGCGGCGAGCTCGACGGTCAACAAGCGCTGCCGACGGTGCTTGCCGCCGCCCGCGCAGGCGCAATCGGTCAGCGACATCTCACCGATTGGGGCGCGGTCGGGGACGCCATGCTGTTTGCCGTGCGCAAGAACCTTTGGGATCGACTGGACGTTTCACAACGCGCTTTGGTCCGGCGAAGCGCGGAGGAGGTCGCTGCGAAGTCGAACGCCCTTGCCGGCGAAGCTGCTGCGGTCGAACAGCTCGCACGCAATGGTGTTGCGGTCGTGCGCATCACACGGGCGGGTCACGCGGTGTTTCGAACGAACGTGGCAGGCATTTACGCGCGCTGGCGGGATGCAATCGGTGCGGACATCGTCACGCTTGCCGAAAGCGCGCTCGCAATGCATCGACCTCATGCGGATTCACCGGCACCGCGAAAGTGATCCCGTCAACCCGCCTCAGGTGACGAATCGCCCCAGCCGCACCGCTGTCTCGCCGCGCTTCGGACGACGCGTTGGCATGATGAGGACGCAATCGTCGTAAGGCGTGACGATTTCGTTGCTGCCGTCACGCGCGAGTAGCGTTCCGCGCTTACGTACCACCCCAAGTCCCTGCACCGGCATGACGAACGCGAATGCATCACTGCCGATCGTGATCGCATCGGTGACCTCGATCGCCGTCTGCGACGAGGGTGTTTCGGCGCACAACCAAGCGCGCAGGAACCTGGGCTCCGCGAGCTCGAAATGTTGTAGAAATCGCAGCACCGCCTGCTTCGCCACCTCCGGCGCCGTGCGTTCCCAGTGCTGGCCGCATTCGATCAAGAGTGCGTTGCGCGCATCATCGGACATGTCGAAAAAAGCGTAATCGCGCAGCCTGGTTCCCGCGGCATGACCCGCGTCGATGACGATATGCGCGGGAATGCCGATTGCCCGTGCGAGTGCGAGTCCCTTCGCCTGCCTGCCGCACAGGGCGAGCGGAGGACAGGGATCGGTCATCGAATGCAGGTCGAGCAGGTATTGGCAACGATCGATGAGAGGCCGAAGCTCGCGGGCCCGCTTGATCTCGACGGATTGGCGCGGACCATCGAGAACAGCGGCCGACCACAAGCGGTTGTAATCATCATCGAGGCAACGTGATGCGTACGGATCGGTACGGTCGAACGTTAGATACGCCGCCACGTTGGCGAAGATGACCGTCACCGCACCTCTGACCGGACGAAAGCCGCTGTCGAGGAGCCAATCGAGCGCGATCGCGCCGCAAACCTCGTTGCCGTGGGTCAACGCCTGCACGATCACATCGGGGCCCGGACGACCACTGTCGAATCGCCATGCAAACGGAACGCCGGCATTGCCTTGCGACCAGCGCGAAAGATCAGGAAACGCCACGTCGATCGGTTGCGATGGCGAAACTGCCTGCCGGTGGGCGGAGGGTGACAACGATCCTTGCGACGTTCTCGACGTCGAAGGATTCTTGCGAGAGGTCACGCGACGCAGACGCGATCGGCAAGCCTGCGCATGAACATTTCGCAGCGCGCGAGCTGCTCGAGCGATACCCACTCGTTCGGCTGGTGCGCCTGCGCGATATGTCCAGGACCGCAAATGACGGTGGCGATATCGATGCCATGGAAAAGCGCCGCTTCGGTGCCGAACGAGACCTTGCCAACCTCTGCGCCCGCGCACAGCTCGTGAGCGAGCTCGGCGATCGGTGAGCCGTCGCGCGTATCCATTCCCGGCAGCGATGAGAGCGCATCGAACTCGATGAACGTGTCCGCGCTGACCGCATGCATATCCGCGAGATATTGTTGCGCGAATGCTTGGACGTCAGTCGCAAATTGCGCCGGATCGTCGAACGGCAAATGGCGAATCTCGAAGTCGAACCAGCAGTCGCGCGGGACGATGTTCACTGCGGTACCGCCGTGAATGACACCGACGTGAGCGGTCGTGAACGGCACATCGTAGGCTTCGTCGTGTTGTCCCATGTCGCGATAGGCGCGCGCGATCTCGCCGATATAGGCGACGATCTCGCAGGCGATTTGCACCGCATTGACGCCAAGCGGCGTCAAAGAACTGTGCGCCTCGTGACCGCGCACGCGACACCTCCAGCTACGCTTGCCTTTGTGCGCGAGCACCAGCTGCATTCCGGTCGGCTCCCCGACGATGCATCCGAGCGGCGCGATGCCGCGCTCGTGGATGTCGGCGATCAGGCTGCGGACTCCGATGCAGCCGATTTCCTCGTCGTACGAAAGCGCGAAATGGATCGGCCGCTTCAGACCGCGCCGCAAGAGCTCGGGCACCATCGCCAGCCCTGTCGCGGAGAAGCTCTTCATGTCGGTGACGCCGCGACCGATTACATGATCGCCGCGAACGGATGCGACGAAGGGATCGGTGTCCCACGGTTGCCCGTCGACCGGCACGACATCGGTGTGACCCGACAGAATGATGCCGTCGCGCGTGACGTTACCGTCGTGCGCGGGGAGTGTTGCCCACAGGTTCGCCTTGGTGCGCTCGTTGTTGTAGATCAAGGTCGAGGCGATGCCGTGCGAGCGAAGATAACGCTCGACGAAGCTGAGCAATGCGAGATTCGACTCGCGGCTGACGGTGGGAAAGCCCACCAGCTCGCGAATCAGCGGCCAGGCGACAAGCTCGTCGGGAGCGCTTAGCGCAGGACTCGGAAGCGGGCGGCGAACCGCGTCGGCGGTGGCGGGCGCATTCATGGCGGGCTCCGGTGGGGCGAGCTTCGATCAACCGGAGTGACCAGCATAGCACCACGGGTCACTGCCCGTCGGATCCCCCGCTGCCGCGCTGCGGGCAGCTCGGCGCGAAAAAAAACCGCGCGTCGAAAACGCGCGGCTGCGAGACTAGACCGTCAAATACGTAATCAGCGATCCCAGTTGCGATGATCGCGCCAGTGGTTGTCGCGCCGATGGTTGTGATCGCGCCAGTGGTTGTGGTGGCGCCAATCGCTGCGGTGATGGTCTCGGTAGTACGTGCGGTACACCGGGTAGGGTCGGTAGACCACAGGCGGTGCAACCACGACCGGACGTGGGTAGTAGTACGACGAGCCGTAGTAGGGCGTGTACGGGGCAACGACGACCGGCGCCGGGCGCCAATAGTCGTAATGGCCATAGCCGTAATTGCCCACGTTGAAAGCGTACCCGGGACCGCCGACCGAGACGCTGAAGCCGACGCCGCGGTCGGCCGAAGCCATCGGCGCATAGGAGGCGGCCGCTGCGACGCCGATGGCGCCGACTGCTGCTGCAAGCTTGGTGCGAAGTTGCATGGAGTCTCTCCTCGAGTTCCTCGCCCCGTGGCGAAAGGTGGCTCACGCCGGGCGACACTTCCGAAAACGCCCAAAAAGCGCTCCGCGTTGACGGCACTGCCGACCCGTTACAAACGGCAACAGTTGGCGCTATTCTTCCTGCCACCCGCCGCTTGGGTAGACGGTAAGAGCGGGCCGCACCGAGGCGAGTTCCTCGTCCACTGGAGAGTTACGCAATGTTGCAATTTCGTGTTCGTTCGGCGGCGCGTCTAGCCGGTCGTTTCGTCGTTGCCGCCGGCGCGCTGGTCGCGTCCATCGGCGCGTTCGCGGTGAATCTCACAGTCGGTCTTGGGACCGATGTCACCGCCATCGATCCTCACTATCACAACCTCACGCCGAACAACAACGTCGCCTCGCATCTGTTCGGCTATCTCGTCGAGCGCAACGAAAAATCGCTGCCGCAACCCGGACTCGCCACCGAGTGGAAATCGATCGATCCGTTGACCTGGGAATTCAAGCTTCGGCGCGGCGTGAAATTTCACGACGGGAGCGAGTTCACAGCAGCCGATGTCGTCGCGTCGATCGAGCGCGTGCCGAAGGTGCCGAACAGCCCTTCGCCCTTCACCGCGTTCACAAGGCAAATCCAGAAGATCGACGTCGTCGATCCCTACACGATTCGCTTTCGCACCGCCGCGCCGTATCCGTTGATGCCCTCCGACATGACGCAGGTCGCGATCATCAGCAAGGCGCATGCGAATGCATCGACCGAGGACTTCAACAGCGGCAAGGCTGCCGTCGGCACCGGGCCTTACAAGCTCGTGCGCTACACGAAGAGCGATCGACTCGAGCTCGCCCGCAACGACGCGTGGTGGGGCGGCAAGAGCGCATGGGAAAAGGTGACGCTGCGCATTCTCCCGCAGGATGCGCCGCGCGTAGCTGCGCTTCTTTCAGGCGACGTTCAAGTCATCGAGAATGTGCCGACCTCCGATGTTGCGAAGCTGCGCGGCAACAAGCAGCTTTCGATCTACAAGGCGATGTCCGACCGGCTCATTTATCTGCATCTGGACAGCAATCGCGACACTTCGCCGTTCGTGACCGACAAGGCAGGCGCGCCGTTGGCGAAAAATCCGCTGAAGGATCCGCGTGTGCGAAAAGCGCTGTCGAAGATGATCAACCGTCCCGCGATCGTCGAGCGCGTGATGGAAGGCGAAGCCGTCATGGCGGGTCAGCTCGTGCCCGATTTCCTGTTCGGCGCGACCAAGAACCTGTCGGTCGAGAAGTATGACGTCGAAGGAGCGAAAAAGCTCCTCGCCGAGGCCGGCTATCCCGACGGCTTCGGGATCACGATTCACAGTCCCAACAACCGCTATATCAACGACGAGCAGATCGCGCAGGCGGTCGCGCAAATGTTCACGCGCGGCGGCGTGCCGACCAAAGTCATTGCAATGCCGTCGGCGACTTTTTTCACGCAGGCGACCGACCTCAAGTTCAGCTTGATGCTCGTTGGCTGGAGCACGGGGACCGGTGAAGCTTCAGCGTCGGTCAAAGCGCTGGTGATGACGTTCAACCGCGACAAGGGCTTCGGCACGGCGAACCGCGGTCGCTACAGCAACACCAAAGTCGATGCGCTGACCGAGGATGCGCTGCAAACCGTCGACGACATAAAGCGCGAGGCGTATCTGCAGCGCGCCACCGAGATCGCGATCAACGATACCGGCATCATCCCGCTGCACTTCCAGGTGAACCTGTGGGCCGCGCGCGACGGTATCGTTTATCAGCCGCGCCTCGACGAGCAGACGTGGGCGCACAAGATGACGCCGCGCGGCTCCGATCTCGCTCGGAGCAAATAAGCAAGGACCGCAGCACATTGCAAGGCCGTTCGGCTCGTCATCGGCAACGCGCCGACGGTCTTGCGAACCCCTCGCGGGTCAATGCCCGCGGACCGCCTTGTACCGGCATACCCCGGCGCAGGTCAGCGTGTCGATCCGCGCGCGCGATTCGTCTTGGCGTCGATCCCCGCGCAACGACGCGTGGGGCCCCTCGCACGCGTGACTCACGCGACGCAATATGCAGGCGTCGGCTGCGTGAACCACGCATGCAGGATGTGATAGACCAGCAGGTAATTCTTCTGCTGAAAGCTCGCGTGCGAGATTCCGGGCATCACGACGAATTGCTTGTCGGGATTCGGAAGCTTCTCGAAAAATTTCAGCAAGTCGTCGAAGCCCGCGATGCCATCGTATTGACCCCGCATCAAGATTGTCGGTACGGTGATTTTTTCCGGATCGTTGATCGGCAGGCGCGAGCACATGTCGATGTAGGTTCCATTCGGCATCGAGTCGTCGAGCGCCAGAATCGCATCGGCGAACGCACTCACCGTGCGCTCGTCCGCGCAATCCGGATGATCGCGCGCGAAAATCGACTGCACGAACGTGCGATCGATCGGGCGACGCTTCGATTTTTCGAACTCGGGAAGTTTTTTGCGACGTTGCTCGAGCGTCGGACTGCCTTCGCCGGTCCACACGTACGCATCGAGCGCAAGCCGCGCGACACGCTTCGGATGAAGCTCGGCAAACGATGCAGCACGCAACGCACCCGACGAAATGCCATAGACCAGAAACGACTCGACGCCGCGCTCGCGCATGATGTAGCTCGTCGCAGCATCGAGATCAGCGGCTCCGTTGGCGATGTCGCACGTGATGTCGCGATGCTTGTCGGAGCGTCCGTAGCCTTCCATGTCAACCGACCAGCACGCAAAGCCGCGTTGCGCGAACCAGTCCATCACCGACGAGTCGGGACGGCCCGGCACAGCCAAGTCGAACGTTGGCTGCGAGGCCATCGACGAGCCGTGCACGAACAGGATCGTGGGCTTTCCGTTCGAGGAGCCGACGACCTTCTCCCACATGAACAGACGCACGTCGCCCTTCTTCGTCCAGTGCTCGACGCCGGCTACTGCGTTGCCACCGCTGCGTTTCGTATCGTTCACGAGCCGTTCCATTCGTTTCAATCGATCCTTGCGCCGGTCTCCTTGATGACTTTCGCCCAGCGGTCCTTTTCCTCGCGGAAGAACTTGCCGAATTGCGCCGGTGTGGACGCGACGATCTCCAGACTGTGATTCGCGTAATACGCGCGCACTTCCGGCAGCGCCATCACGATCACCAGCTCGCGATGCAGGCGGTCGATGATCGGCGCCGGCGTCCCCTTCGGCGCGAACAATCCCATCCATACATACGCCGAATAGCCCGGAATGATCTCGCCGATTGCCGGAATATCCGGTAACGCGTCCGCACGTTTCGTGCCGGTGGTTGCGAGCGCGCGCAGCTTGCCGGCCTTGATGTGACCGACCATGCCCGCGGTCCCGGGAATCGATACGGGCACTTGGCCCGCGAGAAGATCCGCGGTTGCCTGGCCGCTGCCGCGATACGGAATGTGATTCATCTTGAGATTCGCCATCGAGGCCAGCATCGCGGCGAATAGATGCTGGCCGCTGCCGTTACCGGACGATGCGTAATCCACTTTGCCCGGATTCTGCTTCACATAGCTGATGAACTCCTGAATGTTCGTCGCCGGAAACGAGGGATGCACGACGAGCACGCCCGGCTCTTCGCCGATCAGCATCACCGGAACGAAGTCGTCGATCGCATCGTAGGGAAGCTTCGTGTAGAGCGACGCGCTGATCGCGTTCGTCTGCGAAGCAAGCAGCAGCGTGTAACCGTCCGGGGCCGATTTCGCGACGTCGGCGGCGCCGATGGTCGCACCGGCACCGGGTTTGTTCTCAACGACGATTTGCTGACCGAGACGCTCACCCAGCTTTTGCGCAACGATGCGCGTCGGCCCGTCGACGGCGCCGCCCGGAGAGAACGGCACGATGATTTTCACCGGGCGATTGGGATAGTCCTGAGCGAACGAATTCGTTGCGAAGACGAGCGCGGCCAGTGTCACTAAGAATGCGGAACCGATCGACGAGATTCTCATTGCAAGTGGCCTCTCCAAGACGATGTGCAGTCGCCACTATAAAGCTCTCGTGGAATTACTCGTAGAGCCGGTAATTGTTCGCCTCTGCCACTCACGCTGCACTGCACGATGCGCAATTCCGCTGTGCGGCGTATGCTCGTGTCATCATGCGAATCGATGCACGAACGAGGACCGACGCGCGAGCGTTGAGCGCGTTCTTGCACGATCATCTCGGAGTAGTCGAGCGCAACGATGTTGGTCCGCTGATCGGACAGGCCGCGTTGATTCGTGAGCGCGGCGCGGCAAGCGTGCTCCCGTTGTCCGGCGAGAGCGGATGGAACGCGGCGCTTTCGGGCGAGGCTCCATCGTCGACGCGTACCCTGCCGCATAACGCGGCGCTTGCACGGCGCAAGGCGCGCATTCGCTGATCAGCTCGGCCGCTACAAAAACCGAGTCGGGACACTAGCAGCGCGTTTACAATCGGCGCCGGGGTTTTTCGCGCTTTCGCGATATCGGAGGAGAGGAAGATGACCAAGCGACGTTTCGTCGGGCTTGCATTCGCAGTTACGCTCGCGGCTAGTGCAAGCGTTCCCGCATCGGCACAAGACACGGTGAAGATCGGCCTCGTGCTGCCGATGACCGGTCCGTTCGCTTCCACCGGGCGCCAGATCGACGCGGCGGTAAAGGTTTACATGGCGAAGCATGGCAGCACCGTTGCCGGCAAGAAGATCGAGGTCATCCTCAAGGATGATGGTGGTACCGCGGACAACACGCGGCGCATCGCGCAGGAACTGGTGGTCAATGACAAGGTTGCCTTCCTCGCCGGCTTTGGATTGACGCCGTTGGCGCTCGCGACTGCACCGGTTGCAACGCAGGGCAAGGTGCCAATGATCGTGATGGCCGCGGCAACCTCCGCGATCGTCGAGCAAAGTCCGTTCATCGTGCGCACGGGATTCCAGCTTCCGCAGATCACTGCGCCAATGGCCGATTACGCCGCCAAGAACGGCATGAAAAAAATCGTGACGCTCGTCACCGACTACGGTCCCGGCATCGATGCAGAAACGCAGTTCAAGAAGACATTTACTGCCGCCGGCGGAACGATTGCCGCCGAGCTTCGCGTACCGATCAAGAATCCCGACTTCGCGCCGTTCCTTCAGCGTGTGCGCGACGCATCACCCGACGCTTTGTTCGTGTTCGTGCCTTCCGGCGTCGGAGCGATCTTCATGAAGCAGTTCGCCGAGCGCGGGCTTGACAAGAGCGGCATCAAGTTGATCGGGACGGGTGATGTCACCGACGACGACATTCTGAACGACATGGGCGACGTGGCGCTCGGCGTGGTCAACACGATGCATTACTCGGCCGCGCATCCTTCCGCGCTCAACAAGGAATACGTCGCGTCGATGCGAAAGACAGCGAACCTTCGCGCGAACTTCCATTCGGTCGGCGGCTACGACGGCATGCATCTCATCTACAAAGCGCTCGAAGCGACCAAAGGCAACACCAACGGTGAAGCGCTGGTCGAGGCGATGAAAGGGATGACTTGGGAGAGCCCGCGCGGTCCGATGCTGATCGAGCGCGACACCCGCGACGTGACGCAGAACGTGTACGTGCGGCGTGTGGAAAAAGTCAGCGGTGAGCTCTACAACGTCGAGTTCGCAACGATTCCGATGGTGAAGGATCCGGCGAAACAGAAGTAGCGCGCGCTGCGACGAAGGCGTTTTTACAGAGCGCTTTCGCCAGAAGTCGATGCTGACCATTCTTTTCGACGGCGTTGCCTACGGCATGCTGCTGTTCGTGCTCGCCGTCGGTCTCGTTGTCACGCTCGGGTTGATGAACTTCGTCAACCTCGCGCACGGCGCGTTTGCGATGGCGGGCGGCTATCTCACCGCAGTGCTGTCCAATCGCGCCGGCGTGCCGTTTCTGCTCGCGCTTCCGCTTGCATTCGTTTTTTCGGCAGCGCTCGGCGCGTTGCTCGAGCCGACGCTGTATCGGCGTCTCTATCGGCGGCCGCATCTGGATCAGGTGCTCTTCTCGATCGGTCTCGTGTTCATCGCGGTGGCTGCGGTCGATTACACGTTCGGCGCGCAGCAACAGTTCATGCGCTTGCCGGCGTTCCTGCGCGAGCGTTTCGAGATCGCCGGTGTCGGCATCGGCGCGTATCGCCTGTTCATCATCATCGTTTGCGGAGTCTTGACACTCGCCTTGCAGTGGATTCTGGTGCGCACGCGCTTCGGCAGTCGATTGCGCGCCGCCGTCGACGACTCGCGCGTCGCTTCCGGTCTTGGCATCGACGTCAATCGCGTGTTTCTCAGCACGTTCGCATTCGGATCGGGGCTTGCGGGACTCGGCGGGGCGTTGGGCGCCGAGATTCTCGGACTCGATCCGACGTTTCCCTTGAAGTTCATGATCTATTTCTTGATCGTCGTCGCCGTCGGCGGCACGACGACGATCACCGGGCCGCTCCTCGCGTCGTTGCTGCTCGGCATCGCCGACGTTGCGGGCAAGTATTACGCTCCCAAGCTCGGTGCATTCATCATCTACTCGGTGATGATTGCCGTTTTGCTCGTGCGGCCGTACGGACTGTTCGCAAGACCCGCGGGCCGTTGATGCGGCCCCCCGCGCGCGAGACGAGCGCGTTCCTCGCGAAGTCGAGGATCCGTACAGTTGAAATCGTATTCTGGCTGGTCGCCATTGCGGTGTGGTTCGTGCTGCCGCGTCAAGCGGGGTTGCTCAATCAAATCGCGATCCTCGCGCTGTTTGCGGTGTCGCTCGACTTGATACTCGGCTACAGCGGCATCGTGTCGCTTGGGCACGCCGCGTTCTTCGGCATCGGCGCATACGCCGCCGGATTGTTTGCCAAACATGTGTTCCCCGATCCGATCGTGGGGCTTGGTGTCGGCATGGCTGCGTCGGCGCTGCTTGGCATTCTGACCAGCGCACTCGTGCTACGCGGATCGGACATGACGCGGCTCATGGTAACGCTGGGCGTCGCGTTGATTCTGTTCGAGCTTGCCAACCGCTTTGACGGCCTGACCGGTGGCGCGGACGGCTTGCAAGGTGTCGTTGTAACGCCGATGTTTGGCATTTTTGCGTTCGATCTTGCGAGCCGTGTCGCGTACGCGTACAGCCTCACTGTGTTGATCGTGCTCTTCATCATCGCGCGACGCATCGTTCATTCTCCCTTCGGATACGGATTGATCGCGATTCGCGACAACTCGCGGCGTGCTACGGCGATCGGAATCAACGCGAGCCTGCGGCTTGCCACGATCTACACGATCTCGGCTGCCTACGCGGGTGCGGCGGGGGCATTGCTCGCGCAGACGAGCGGCTTCGTCTCACTCGACGTGCTCGAGTTCCATCGCTCGGCCGATGTGCTTTTGGTGCTCGTGATCGGTGGCGTTGGCTGGCTCTACGGCGGCGTCATCGGCGCAGTTCTTTTCACCGCGCTGCAAGACGCGTTGTCGACGCTGACGCCGCAATACTGGCAGGGCCTGATCGGAATCGCGCTTGTCGTGCTGGTGTTGGTTGGCCGCGAGCGGATCGGTCGCTTCGCTCGCGGGCTGATTCCCGTACGCTGGCGCGAACGCGAGTCCAACGACGCATGACGCCGGTGCTCGAAACGCGCGGCCTCGTCAAGCGCTTCGGCGGCATCGTTGCCACGCGTGACGTGTCCATCGCGCTCCAAAAAGGCGGCCGCTATGCACTGATCGGCCCGAACGGCGCAGGCAAGACGACGCTGGTGAACGTTTTGACCGGCATGCTCGCGCCAAGCGAGGGCAGGATTCTTCTCGACGGTGACGATGTCACGCGACGCCCGTCGCACGAGCGCGCGCGGCGAGGGCTCGTGCGCACGTTCCAGATCAATCAGCTCTTCGAGTCGCTGACCCCGCTCGAATCGCTCGCGCTGGTCATTGCGCAGCGCGAGAACGCAGGCTTCCAGCTGTTCGCGCCACTGGCGAGCAAGCATGTGTTCGTCGCTGAATCAGCAGCATTGCTCGAGCGCCTGCACCTTGCCGACGTCATGTATCGGCGCGTGCGCGTGCTGGCCTACGGCAAGCGCCGGCTCCTCGAGATCGCGATCGCGCTGGCGAGTCGCCCACGCGTGCTGTTGTTGGACGAGCCGATCGCAGGCGTTCCCCGTGACGACTCGCGCGAGATTCTCGACACGCTCGCCGCACTCCCGGCCGATGTGACGGTGATGCTGATCGAGCACGACATGGACGTGGTGTTTCGTTTTGCGAAGGAGATCATGGTGCTGGTCGATGGCGCGCTGCTGGCCGAGGGGCCGGCCAATGAAATCGCACGCGACGCTCGCGTCAAGGCGGTGTATCTCGGCGAGGCGGTTCATGGCTGAGCTCTTGCGCGTCGACGCACTGACCGCGGGATACGGCGAAGCGATCGTCATCGAGGACATGAGCTTCGTCCTCGACGAAGGTCGCGCCATTGCGCTCCTCGGTCGCAATGGCACGGGCAAAACGACTCTGATCGACACCCTTGTCGGCGTGACACGCTATCGCACGGGAGCGATCGCCCTGGCGGGTCGATCGCTGACCCGTTTACGCGCCGATCAGCGCGTTGCCGCGGGCATCGGCTGGGTGCCGCAGGAGCGCAACATCTTCAAGTCGCTATCGGTGCACGAGAACCTGACCGCCGTGGCGCGCGCAGGCGCGTGGACACCGGAGCGCGTGTACGGAATGTTCCCGCGCTTGGCCGAGCGCAAAGCGAATCTCGGTACGGAGCTTTCCGGCGGCGAGCAGCAGATGCTCGCGATCGGGCGCGCGCTCGTGTTGAATCCGCGCCTACTGTTGCTCGACGAGCCGCTCGAAGGACTTGCGCCGCTGATCGTCGAGGAGTTGTTGCGTGCTATCGGTCGTATCGTCAAAGACGAAGGCCTCGCGGCGATCATCGTCGAGCAGCACGCGCACAAAGTGCTGCCGATCACCGACGACGCGTTGATACTGGAGCGCGGGCGTATCGCATGGCGCGGGGCGAGCGCCGAATTGCTCAGCAATAAAGCGACGCTGGAGCGATTTCTTTCGGTCGGCTAGAAACCGGACTAGTGGCCCCACACTTCGCGCGCTGTGTCGACGCACAGCTTGATTTTCGCGGCCTGCGTTTCGACGTGAATGTCGTTGCCGTGCACCGTCGACGAGAATCCGCATTGCGGTGACACGCAGAACTGCTCGAGCGGCGCGAACTTAGCGGCTTCGTCGATGCGACGCTTCAATTCGTCCCTGGTTTCGACGCGATCGAGCTTCGTGCTGACAAGGCCCAGCACGACGATCTTGTCCTTGGGAAGAAAGCGCAGCGGCGCGAAATCGCCCGAGCGCGCGTCGTCGTATTCGAGAAAGTACCCGTCAACTCGTAGCTCGTTGAAGAGGACTTCCGCTACCGGCTCGTAGCCGCCTTCCGCGGCCCACGCGCTCTTGAAATTGCCGCGGCACAAGTGCACGCATACCGTCATGTCGTCGGGCCGATCGCGAATCGCCGCATTGATCAGCGCCGCGTATCGGCGCGGCAATTCGTTCGGGTCGTCGCCGCGCGAGCGCGCGCCTTCGCGCATTTTCTCGTCGCAAAGATAAGCGAGATTGGTGTCGTCGAGTTGTATGTAGCGGCAACCAGCGTCCGCCAACGATCGAATCTCGTCGCGATACGCCGCCGCGACATCGTCGTAAAACGCCTCGAGATCCGGATACGCCTCCTTGCTGATCGCATGACGACCACCGCGAAAGTGCAGCATAGTCGGCGAGGGGATCGTCACTTTCGGCGTGCGCCTGGTCGTCGACTTCAGGAACTCGAAGTCGCGACGCTGAATGTCCTTGACATGCCGGACTTTCGAAGTGACCTGCATCACCGGCGGCGCGAAATCGACGTTGCCCGCATTGCTGTGGAAGCTGACGGCGATGCCGCCTTTGGTCTGGACCCCTTCGAGCTGCGTCAGAAAGTCGATGTGGAAATAGGTTCGGCGAAACTCGCCGTCGGTGATTCCCTGCAGCCCCAAGTCTTCCTGAAAGCGCACGATCCCCCGAATCGCCTGGTCCTCGACTTCGCGAAGCGCCCCAGCGTCGATCGCGCCGGCCTTTAACTTCTCGCGTGCGTCGATCAGAAAGCCCGGACGCAGAAAGCTTCCGACATGATCGGCGCGAAACGGCGGCGCGGTGCGCATGTTCGTCATTGAATCACCCCCAAGCTCGCGTCGATTTTACGCTTGGACTCGCTTATCAGCGCTTGCGCGTGTGCGACACTAGGGTGAGCTCGGCGTGCTGAACGCGGATGGTCGCGAAAGGATCGCGCACATCGCCTTTCTCGCGATACTCGCCCTCGCGTTCCTCGCGCACCGATACGCCAAGCGCTGGTGCGTACCAGACGAGATAACTGCATTCGGTCGGTGTGCGCCAAAACGTTTCATCGTCGAGTCGCATGAATACGCGCAACCGAATCGTGTCGAACGTTCCGGCCGGCGTGGTGATGCGTTCGTAGCCGCCCACACTCGTGTAGCGCTGAATCATCCCGTAGGGTCCCGATTCCTGGTCGATGTCGCGCAGGCGTTGGGACCAGGTTTCGCCCATCACCAGCGGATAGCGATAACGAACGATCGGTGGATCGAAGCGCTTGGTCTCGAATGCGTAGACGGCGCCGCTCGCGACGACTCCCGGCGCTATCCAGCGTTCGGTACGCTCGACATTGATTTGCGGTCCCCGCGCCCTCACGCGAACGACGATACCGTGGGGTCCGACGGCCGTAACCTCGTGACGCTCCTCCCACACCACGGGCGCACGAAAGCCATCTCGCGCCGCGTATACCCAGGTGTCACCGACGTTGAACGTAGGCGCGCCGGCCGGCGGACCGGCGACGCCACCCGGATCGACGCTCGCACATGCGGCGAGCATCAGTAACGCAAGGGTCGTAGACGCAACGCGCGGCGTTGACATGCTTGCTCCTTCACCGGAACCGATTGGACCGCGACGCCATCGTTTCGTGCACTGCGATTAAAATTGCTGCGGTCGATGGCGTGTGTGCTCGGCGCCTCGCAAGGGTTGCGGTGGCGGAAATCGCTTATCGCGCGCTGGTCACGCGAAAGCCCTAAGTCGCAGCGGCGACGTCGCTCGAATCCAGATGCAACGAGAAGTCGATGTGATCGTCGGCCTCGACGCGCGAGAGTCTTCCGGCGTGCTGCGACAAAAAGCCGATCATCGGATCGTTGTCGGAGAGCACGAAGCAGTGCAACGTTTTTATCCCTCTCGCCATCGCGGCGTCGGTGATCGAGCGCAACAGCAGCTTGCCAATCCCGCGACGCTGCCATTCGTCGACGACGACCACGGCGGATTCGGCTTGGGTCGGACGCTCGGGCAGCCGCACGAACCGGGCGACGCCGACGGCTTCGTCGCGGCCATCGGGATAGCTGGCGCAAGCGCCGATCGCAACGCGATCCCAGCCGTCGAGGGTGGTCAGGGCTACGAGTTCCTGCTCCGAAAGCTGGTGTCGCACGGTAAAGAAGCGGCGGCGGCTGGTCTCGTCGGAAAGCTTACCCACCGCCTCCTGCAGGAAAGGTTTGGATGCGGACGTGAGTGGGGCGAATCTGATCGTGACCCCGTCCAGCACCAGGGGGTCGGGTAGGAGCAGCGGTGTGTTTCGAGAAGCCATGTGATTTTCACTTGCCTACAGATGATCCACATAATATTATACACGTCATGCCAAGTCATCGGGCACTACGCAAAATCGAGACGCGTCGCCGCATTCTTGTGGCGGCTGAATCGCTGTTGAAGGATCGCGGCCCGCAGTCGGCGACGGTCGAAGCCGTCATGCATGAAGCCGGCCTAACCGTTGGCGGCTTTTATGCGCATTTCGAATCGAAGGAGACGTTGGCGCGCGAGGCCCTGCTAGCCGGGGTAGAGCGCAGCTTCGCCTGGATGACGGCCGGCTTGGACGGAGCCACGCCCGAACAATTCGCCGCGGCACTGATCGATCGCTATCTCGCGCAACTCGAGGATCAGGGACTCGCCAGCGCGTGCCCGTTAACGCTGCTGCTTCCCGAGGTCGCACGCGCCGACCAAGCGTTTCGTGACGAGTTCACCGCGCGCACCGGTGCGTTGATCGGCGGCGTCGAAACTCGTCTGCCGATCGTCGACGGGATGATGCCGCGTGATGTGGCGCTGGCCGTGTTTGCCACGTTGTCCGGAGCCGTGACATTGGCTCGGGCGGCAGCGACGATGCGCGGGCGGAGGCGCGTGGCTTCGGTCGCGCGCACGAGCCTTGCTCGACTACTTGGGCTGCCGCCTCGGACCGTATGAAATAATCGACGCGTCTCAACGCGGCGATCAACCAGCCCTCGATGCTCCAGCCGGCCGTACACGCGCAGCTAGCGGCCATCCTGCCGCCGTCCGCGTTCCTGACCGCTACGGAAGACGTGAAGCCGTACGAATGCGACGGACTGACGTTGTTTCGCGAGCAGCCCGCAGCCGTTGCTTTGCCGGAAACCGAGGCGCAAGTCGTTGCGATACTGAAACTCTGTCACGCCGCGAAAATTCCCGTGGTTGCGCGCGGCGCGGGTACCGGTCTGTCGGGCGGTGCCATGCCGCACAAGGAAGGGCTCGTGCTGTCGCTTGCGAAGTTCAAGCGAATTCTCGCGATCGATGCGCTGAGTCGCACCGCCGTCGTGCAGCCCGGCGTTCGCAATCTCGCGATCAGTGAAGCCGCCGCGCCGTACGGGTTGTATTACGCGCCCGATCCTTCATCGCAAATTGCCTGCTCGATCGGCGGCAACGTCGCCGAGAACGCGGGCGGCGTGCATTGCCTCAAATATGGACTCACCGTGCACAACGTGCGGCGCGTGCGCGCGGTGACGATCGATGGTGAAGTCATCGAAGCCGGTGGCGACGCGCTCGACAATGCGGGATACGACATTCTTGCGTTATTGACCGGCAGCGAAGGCTTGCTCGCCGTCATCACCGAGATCACGGTGAAGCTGTTGCCGACGCCGCAACTCGCGCAGGTCGCGCTGGCCGCGTTCGCGACGATCGAAGCAGCTGGTGCCGCGGTCGGCGAGATCATCGCTAGGGGAATCATTCCGGCCGGTCTCGAAATGATGGACCAGGCGGCCACGCGCGCCGTCGAGCAATTCGTGCACGCGGGCTATCCGCTCGATGCGGCGGCGGTGCTGCTCGTCGAATCCGATGGAACCGCGGAAGAGGTCGCACACGAGATGGCCGACATCAAGCGCGTGCTGCGCGATGCCGGTGCGTCCGAGATTCGCGTCAGCAACAGCGAAGCACAACGCTTGCTGTTCTGGTCGGGACGGAAGGCCGCGTTCCCCGCTGCGGGTCGCATCTCTCCCGATTACTACTGCATCGATGGAACGATTCCGCGCAAGGCGTTGCCGTATGTATTGCGCCAGATCGAAACGTGGTCGCGCGAATACGGCTTGCCGGTTGCGAATGTGTTTCACGCGGGGGACGGGAATTTGCATCCGCTGATTCTCTACGACGGCAATCGGGCCGGTGATTGCGAGAAGACCATTGCATTCGGCGATCGCATCCTCGAGCTTTGCATCGAAGTCGGCGGGACCATCACCGGCGAGCATGGGGTGGGCGTGGAGAAGCTCAATGGAACCTGCGTGCAATTTCCCACGCGCATACTCGAGCGTTTCCACGGCATCAAGTGGGCGTTCGACGATCTCGCGTTGCTGAACCCCGGCAAGGCCGTGCCGACGCTCGCGCGCTGCGCCGAATTCGGCAAGATGCACGTGCATCGCGGGCAGGTCGCGCATCCGACGCTGCCGCGCTTTTGAAGGAACCGGCAATGAATGCAACGACCGCAACGACGTCGACGCGCGAGCGTCCCGCGCAGCAAGCCGTTGCGACGCTTGTGGATCGCTTGATCCGCGACTTCGGAGAGCGCGCTGTGACCAACAACACGGTGCGCGAGCAGCACGGTCACGGCGAGGGACTATCCGACACCGCGTCACCCGATGTCGTCGTCTATCCGACCACCAACGAGGAAGTCGCGGCGATCGTTCGTCTTTGCAACGCTGCGCGCGTCCCGGTGATCGCGTTCGGTGTGGGAACCTCGCTCGAAGGACACGTCGCAGCGCTCTATGGCGGCGTGTGTCTCGATCTGTCGCGCATGGATCGCATGCTCGAAATCAACGCCGACGATCTCGATTGCCGCGTGCAAGCGGGAGTCACGCGCGAAGCATTGAATGCGGAACTCAAAGGCACCGGATTGTTCTTCCCGATTGATCCGGGTGCGAATGCCACGTTGGGCGGAATGGCGTCGACCCGCGCATCGGGAACCAACGCGGTGCGCTACGGGACGATGCGCGAGAACGTGCTCGGGTTGACGGTTGTCACCGCGGATGGACGCATCATTCGCACCGGCGGACGCGCGCGCAAGTCTTCGGCCGGTTACGATCTGACGCGCTTGTTCGTCGGCCAGGAAGGCACGCTCGGAATTCTCACCGAGATTCAGCTTCGCCTGTACGGCGTTCCCGAGGCGATCTCCGCGGCGATCTGTCAGTTCGAGGATTTGCGCGCCGCGGTTCAGACGGTGATCCTCGCGATGCAGCATGGCATTCCGGTCGCGCGCATCGAGCTTCTCGACGAGGTGCAGATGGGCGCATGCATTGCGTATTCGAAGCTCGAAGGATTGCAAGCGAAGCCCACGCTGATCTTCGAGTTTCACGGCACTTCACAAGGGGTCGCGGAGCAGGCGGAGCAGATGGCGATGATTGCCGACGAGCACGGCGGCAGCGCATTTCAGTGGGCAACAGCGCCGGAGGATCGCTCGCGCTTGTGGAAAGCGCGGCACAACGCGTGGTACGCAGCGTTGTCTTTGAAGCCGGGTGCAATGGGATTCTCGACCGACGCGTGCGTGCCGATCTCGCGACTCGCCGATTGCGTGCTCGAGACACGCGAGGACGTCGATCGCTATGGCCTCACCTGTCCGATCGTCGGGCATGTTGGCGATGGCAACTTTCATCTTCTCGTGCTGTTCGATCCGAACAGTGCGAGCGAGCGCGCGAAGGCCGAGGAGCTTGCCAGGCGCGTGTCGATGCGTGCGATCAGGATGGGAGGAACCTGCACGGGCGAGCATGGGATCGGCATTCACAAGCTCGACGCGTTGGTGGCCGAGCACGGCGAGGATGCCGTCGATGTGATGCGAGCGCTGAAGCGCGCGCTCGATCCCAACGACATCCTGAATCCCGGCAAGACGGTGCCCATGAGCAGCTCGCGTAGTGTGGTGAGTCAGTAATTCGTTGAAGAATGTTCGCCACGTTTCGGATGCTTCCGCAAACCGGCCGCGTTCGCTTTCAGACGCGACGCCCCTGCGCGGCCAGGTCCGCCACCTGCCGCGCAGGGGCAACAATGTATGGAAGCGAACTGGCCGGATTTGCACAGCGAATTACTGACTCACCACGCTAAGGCAATCGACCGTGTACACACTCTATATCGCGAATCGCAACTATTCGTCGTGGTCTTTGCGCGGCTGGCTGTGCGCGAAGCTTTCGGGCGCACCGTTCAAGGAGGTCGTGGAACAGCTCGGGGGACACGGCGGGCCCAACCTCGCCTACAACCGGTTCTCGCCGAGCGGACTCGTGCCATGCCTGCACGACGGCGATGTCGTCGTGTGGGATTCGCTCGCGATCGCCGAATATCTCGCCGAGCGCCATGCCGGCATGTGGCCGAAGGATGGGAAGGCGCGCGCGTTGGCGCGATCGATGTCCGCGGAGATGCATTCCGGCTTTCGCGATCTTCGCAACGACATGACAATGTGCATTCGCGAGCGCGTCGATGTGCGTCCCTGGTCGGAAGGACTTGTTCATAACATCGACCGCGTGCAAGCGTTGTGGACCGATGCGCGTTCCCGCTTTGGCGGCAGCGGGCAATATCTGTTCGGCGATTTTTCGATTGCCGATGCGTTTTTTGCGCCCGTTGGGTTTCGCTTCCAAACCTACGATGTGAAGCCGCAAGGGGTTGCCGGTGATTACTTGCGCGCATTGCTCGCGCATCCCTGGCTCGCCGAATGGCAGCGCATGGCGCTTGCCGAAAAAGAGATCATCGAAGCCGACGAGCCTCGCCACATTTATCGGGAGAAGCTCGCGTCGCTGGGAAGACTGTGACGCGAGGTTGGCGTTGATGGACGCCGTCGCCATCTGGCAGGAGCGCATCCGGGTCGCCGTGGCGAATGGCGGGGCGCTCGCGATTCGCGGCAGCGGCAGCAAGGACTTCTACGGCGAAACGATTCGCGGCGATCTGCTCGACACCAGCAACTACGCCGGCATCGTCGACTACGAGCCGAACGAGCTCGTCGTCACCGCGCGCGCCGGTACGACGCTCGAGGACATGGAACGCACGCTCGCTGCGTCGGGTCAGATGCTCGCGTTCGAACCACCGCAGTTCGGGCCAGGCGCAACACTCGGCGGCGCGATTGCGACGGGACTTTCGGGACCGCGGCGTCCGTATGCAGGTGCTGCGCGCGATCTCGTGCTCGGCATGCGCATCATCGATGGTCGCGGTGACGATCTTACGTTCGGCGGGCGCGTGATGAAAAACGTCGCGGGCTTCGACGTGACGCGTCTCTTGACAGGAGCACTGGGCACGCTCGGCGTGATTGCGGAAGTTTCGCTCAAATGCTTGCCGTTGCCGCGACAAGAAGCGACGCGCACATTCGCGTTGTCCACCGACGAAGCGATTCGCCGTGTGAACGAGTGGGGAGGGCAGCCGTTGCCGCTCTCGGCGACGGCTTTCGTGCAAGGACGTTTGTTCGTGCGCTGGTCAGGCGCGGCCCCTGCGGTGGAGTCCGCGATTGCACGAATGGGCGGCGATGCGCTCGCTGACGGCGGTGCGTTCTGGCGATCGATTCGCGACCACGCGCATCCGTTTTTCGACGAGGCGCGCAAGCCCGAGCATGTGCTGTGGCGACTGTCGGTGAAATCGACAGCGCCGTATGCAGACCTGGGCGGCCATCAGCTCATCGAGTGGGGCGGTGCCTTGCGCTGGCTCGTGACGACGCCGAGCAACGCGCCCGAGCGACTGCGCGCGTGGGCGCAATCGCACGGCGGCCACGCGACATTATTTTATGCGACGAACAAATCGCAGGGGGTGTTCCATCCGCTACCGCCTGCAATGGAGGCGATACAGCGGCGTCTCAAAGCGGAGTTCGATCCGCATCGCGTGTTGAATCCAGGTCGCATGTACGCGATGTTCTGATAATGCAGACGAATCTCGCACCGTTCATCAAGGACACGCCACAAGGACGCGAAGCCGAGTCGATCCTGCGCAAATGCGTGCACTGCGGCTTTTGCACGGCGACCTGCCCAACCTATCAATTGTTGGGCGACGAGCTCGACGGTCCGCGCGGTCGCATCTATCTCATCAAGGAAGTGCTGGAGGGACATCAAGCGACCGCAAAGACGCGACTGCACCTCGATCGCTGTCTTACCTGTCGCGCCTGCGAGACCACGTGTCCGTCGGGGGTCGAGTACGGGCGCCTGGTCGACATCGGCAGGCCGATCGTCGAAGCGCAAGCGCCGCGTGATCTTTCCGAGCGCGCGACGCGCTACGCGCTGTCGAAGGGATTGCGCGCGAAACCGCTGTTTGGAACCGCGCTGTTGTTCGGGCGCATGTCGAAGGCGCTGCTGCCGCGCGAGCTTGCACGCCGCGTTCCGGATGCGAGGGACAAAGGCGAGTGGCCGGCGCCGCGTCACGAGCGTCGCGTGATCGTCGTCGCAGGCTGCGTGCAGCCTTCGCTTGCGCCATCGATCGATGCCGCGTTCGCGCGCGTCCTCGATCGCATCGGCATCAGTGCCGAGAGCGTAACGGGCGGCGGATGTTGCGGCGCGCTGCCGTTTCACTTGAACGATCACGACGAAGGCGCGCTGCTGGCGCGCCGCAACATCGATGCCTGGTGGCCGCGCGTCGAGGCGGGCGCCGAGGCGATCGTCATCACCGCGAGCGGCTGCGGCGTGATGATCAAGGACTACGCGCATCTTCTGTCACACGATAGCGCGTACGCGGAAAAGGCCCGGCGCGTCACCGAGCTCGCGTGCGATCCGGTCGAATTGATCGGCCGTGAATGGAAGCAAGTGACCGAGCGCATCGCCATGGATCGCGGCAGCCGTCGCATCGCGTTTCACCCCCCCTGCACACTGCAGCACGGGTTGAAGCTCAGGGGCCGCGTCGAGGAACTGTTGCGAGCCTGCGGTGACGAGCTCGTTCCCGTTGCGGACGCGCATCTATGCTGCGGCTCTGCGGGGACGTATTCGATCCTGCAGCCTGAGATCGCAGCGCAGCTTCGCCATCGGAAGCTCACTGCACTCGAATTCGAAAAGCCGGACGTGATCGCCACCGCCAACATCGGCTGCCAGACCCATCTTGCGAGCGCAACGTCGCGGCCGATCGTGCACTGGGTCGAGCTCCTCGATGACAAGATGCTCGCATGAACCTCCGCATCGGCAACGGCTTCGATGTCCATGCGCTGGTGGCGGGGCGTCCGCTGATCGTGGGCGGGGTCACGATTCCGTACGAGCGTGGTCTTGCGGGGCACTCGGATGCCGATGTGCTGCTACACGCCGTGGCCGATGCGCTACTCGGCGCCCTTGCGCTCGGCGACATCGGCACTCACTTTCCCGACGGCGACGAACGCTGGCGCGGCGCGGATAGTCGGACGCTGCTGCGTCGTGTCGTCGCGCTGATCAACGAAAGCGGTGCTCGTGTCGTGAACGTCGATGCAACGCTGATTGCGCAGCGACCGCCGTTCGCGCCCTACGTGAGCGCGATGCGCGCCTATCTTGCGGAGGATCTTGGCTGCGAAATCGAGCGGGTATCGGTGAAGGCGACGACGACCGATAAGCTCGGATTCGTCGGGCGCGGAGACGGGATTGCGGCACAGGCGTGCGTTTTGCTTGATGTCTAATAAGCGTCCACAACAATCTCCGTAGAACTTGCAATACCGTAGGAATCCGCTGATTCCTAGGAGGGGTCCTAAGCCGGACGATAGTGCGCCCAGCGCGTAGCCACTTGGCGATCTTCGTGATCAACCGTAGGCGGGCTACGCCCGACCCGTGACATCTTTGGAGCACTCCATGCAAGTCCTAGATCGTGCCGTCGTCAAACCGAGCGACGAGCTTGTGGTGATCCTTGGCGCACTCACGGCGCTGAAGCGCGGCGACGCGACCGTGCGGCTGCCCGCCGAATGGGGTGGGGTTGCCGGCCGTGTGGCGGATGCCTTCAACGACGTCGTCGAGCACAACCAGCGCATGGCAGACGAGCTTTCGCGCCTTTCACAGGTGGTCGGCAAGCAAGGCAAGCTCGGCAAGCGCGGCTCGCTCGGAGACGTATCCGGTTTCTGGCGCGAGTCGATCGGCAACGTCAATCAGCTGATCGACGACCTCGTGCATCCGACCAGTGAAACGGCACGTGTGATCGGAGCGGTCGCGCAGGGCGACTTGTCGCAGAAGATGGCGCTGGAAGTCGATGGCGATCCGCTGCAGGGCCAGTTCCTGCATACGGCAAAGACCGTCAACAAGATGGTCGACCAGCTGGGTTCGTTTGCGTCAGAAGTCACCCGCGTCGCGCGCGAGGTGGGAACCGAAGGCAAGCTCGGCGGACAGGCGGCGGTCAAGGGTGTGGCGGGAACCTGGAAGGACCTGACCGATTCCGTGAACTCGATGGCGGGCAACCTGACGGCGCAGGTTCGCAACATTGCCGATGTCACGACCGCGGTTGCGACGGGCGATCTTTCGAAAAAGATCGCCGTGGACGTCAAGGGCGAATTCCTCGAGCTCAAGAACACGATCAACACGATGGTCGACCAGCTGCGCTCGTTCGCGTCTGAAGTGACCCGCGTGGCGCGCGAGGTGGGCACCGAAGGCAAGCTCGGGGGACAGGCGCGAGTCGAAGGCGTGTCGGGGACGTGGAAGGACCTGACCGACTCGGTCAACTCGATGGCGTCGAACCTCACCGGCCAGGTGCGCAACATCGCCGATGTCACCAAAGCGGTGGCCTCGGGTGATTTGTCGAAAACGATTACCGTCGACGTCAAAGGCGAGATTCTCGAGCTCAAGAACACGATCAACACGATGGTCGATCAGCTCGGCTCGTTTGCGTCGGAAGTGACGCGGGTCGCGCGCGAGGTCGGCACCGACGGACGCCTCGGTGGACAGGCCGATGTGCAGGGTGTCGCGGGGACGTGGAAGGACCTGACCGAGTCGGTGAACTCGATGGCGTCGAATCTGACCGCACAGGTGCGCGACATCGCCGATGTCACCACCGCGGTCGCGAATGGCGTTCTATCGAAAAAAATCACCGTCGACGTGAAAGGCGAAATTCTCGAGCTCAAGAACACGATCAACACGATGGTCGATCAGTTAAGCTCGTTCGCGTCGGAAGTCACACGCGTAGCGCGCGAAGTGGGCACCGATGGACGCCTTGGCGGGCAGGCCGATGTACAGGGCGTGGCCGGCACGTGGAAGGATCTGACCGAGTCCGTGAACTCGATGGCATCGAACCTTACCGGTCAGGTGCGCAACATCGCCGACGTGACGACTGCGGTGGCGACAGGCGACCTGTCGAAGAAAATCACCGTCGAAACAAAGGGCGAGATTCTCGAGCTCAAGAACACGATCAACACGATGGTCGATCAGTTGCGTTCGTTCGCCTCGGAAGTGACGCGCGTGGCGCGCGAGGTGGGAACCGAGGGAATTCTGGGCGGCCAAGCCGACGTGCAGGGTGTGGCCGGTACGTGGAAGGACTTGACCGACTCGGTCAACTTCATGGCCTCGAACCTGACCGGCCAGGTGCGCAACATCGCCGACGTGACCAAAGCCGTGGCATCCGGCGACGTGTCGAAGAAGATTACCGTCGATGTGAAAGGGGAGATTCTCGAGCTCAAGAATACGATCAACACGATGGTCGACCAGCTCGGCTCGTTTGCATCGGAAGTGACGCGCGTGGCGCGCGAGGTGGGAACGGAAGGCAGTCTCGGCGGCCAGGCTGACGTGCAGGGGGTTGCGGGCACGTGGAAGGACTTGACCGAGTCGGTCAACTCGATGGCGTCGAACCTGACCGCGCAGGTGCGCAACATCGCCGATGTGACCAAGGCCGTCGCGTCCGGCGATCTGTCGCGCAAGATCACCGTGGACGTGAAAGGTGAGATTCAAGAGCTCAAGAACACCATCAACACGATGGTGGATCAGCTCGGCTCGTTTGCGTCGGAAGTGACGCGCGTCGCGCGTGAAGTCGGCACTGATGGGCGCCTCGGTGGACAGGCCGATGTGCAGGGTGTCGCGGGGACCTGGAAGGACTTGACCGAGTCGGTGAACTCGATGGCGTCGAATCTGACCGCACAGGTGCGCAACATCGCCGACGTGACGACCGCGGTCGCGAACGGCGACTTGTCGAAAAAGATCACCGTCGACGTCAAAGGCGAAATTCTCGAGCTCAAGAACACGATCAACACGATGGTGGATCAGCTGCGCTCGTTCGCCTCCGAAGTAACGCGTGTGGCGCGCGAAGTGGGCACCGAGGGCAAGCTCGGTGGGCAGGCGGGCGTGCAGGGTGTCGCGGGCACGTGGAAGGACTTGACCGAGTCGGTGAACTCGATGGCATCGAACCTCACCGGCCAGGTGCGCAATATTGCCGACGTCACCAAGGCGGTGGCGCGCGGCGATCTTTCGCGCAAGATCACTGTCGACGTAAAAGGCGAGATTCTCGAGCTCAAGAACACGATCAACACAATGGTTGATCAGCTGCGCTCCTTCGCGTCTGAAGTGACACGCGTCGCGCGCGAGGTGGGCACCGAAGGAATTCTCGGCGGGCAAGCCGATGTGCAGGGTGTCGCCGGCACGTGGAAGGATTTGACGGACTCGGTGAACTTCATGGCCGGCAATCTCACGAGCCAGGTGCGAGGCATCGCCAAAGTCGTCACCGCCGTGGCGAACGGCGATCTGCAACAGAAGCTGACCGTCGAAGCGAAAGGCGAGATCGCGGAACTGACGACGACGATCAACAGCATGATCATCGATACGCTCGCAACGTTCGCCGACCAGGTGACCACCGTGGCGCGCGAAGTGGGTGTCGAAGGACAGCTTGGCGGTCAGGCCAAAGTGCCGGGCGCGTCGGGCACGTGGAAGGGGCTGACCGAGAACGTGAACCAGCTCGCCGCGAACCTCACGACTCAGGTGCGCGCCATCGCCGAAGTAGCGACAGCGGTGACGCAGGGCGATCTCACGCGCTCGATCACCGTGGAGGCGAGCGGCGAAGTCGCAGCGCTGAAGGACACGATCAACGAGATGATCCGCAACCTGCGCGATACGACACAGAAGAACACCGAGCAGGACTGGCTCAAGGGCAATCTCGCGAAGTTCAGCCGCATGCTGCAGGGGCAGAAGGAGTTGAAGACCGTTGCCCGGCTCATTCTTTCCGAGCTTGCGCCGGTGGTCTCCGCACAGCAAGGCGTGTTCTATGTGCTAGACGGCGCCGACTCGCAGCGTCCGCTGACGCTGCTCGCAAGCTACGGAGGCAAAGGGCATGGCGCGCTCGGATCGCGGCTCGAGCTTGGCGAGGGGCTCGTCGGCCAATGCGCGGTCGAGCGCGAGAAGATCCTGCTGTCCGATGTGCCGGTCGATTACCTCGCGATCTTCTCGGGGCTCGGCTCGGCGCCGCCGCAGAGCCTCTTGGTCATGCCGATCGTGTTCGAAGGCCAGGTCAAGGGCGTCATCGAGCTCGCGTCGTTCGACCGCTTCAGCTCGGTTCACGAGGCATTCCTCGATCAGCTCACCGAGTCGATCGGCATCGTCATCAATACGATCGAAGCCAATACGCGCACCGAGGACTTGCTCGCGCAGTCGCAATCGCTTGCACAGGAGCTGCAAAGCCGCCAGCTCGAGCTGCAGCAGACCAACCAGGAGCTCGAGGAAAAGGCGCTGCTGCTTGCGCACCAGAACCAGGAGGTCGAGCGGAAGAACCAGGAAGTCGAGCAGGCGCGCAAGGCGCTCGAGGAAAAGGCCGAGCAGCTCGCACTGACGTCGAAATACAAGTCCGAGTTTCTCGCCAACATGTCGCATGAGCTGCGCACGCCGCTCAACAGCCTCTTGATTCTTTCCGACCAGCTTTGCAAGAACCCGACCGGCAACCTGACGGCGCGCCAGGTCGATTTCTCGAAGACGATCCACGCGTCGGGCAATGACCTGTTGACGCTCATCAACGACATCCTCGATCTGTCGAAGATCGAGTCGGGCACCGTCGTGCTCGACCCGACCGATCTGTTGTTCGACGACCTTCGGCGCTATGTGGAGCGTACGTTCCGCCACGTCGCCGAGGCCAAGAACCTGTCGTTCTTCATTCGCATTGACGCTGCGCTGCCGCCCACGATGTTCAGCGATGCGAAGCGGCTGCAGCAGGTGCTGAAGAATCTTCTGTCGAACGCGTTCAAGTTCACGCACCAGGGGGGCGTCACGCTCACCGTCGAGCGTGTCGAAGCCGGCTGGAACAGCGATGTCGAATCGTTGAATCGCGCGACGGACGTGATAGCGATCTCCGTGGCCGACACCGGCATCGGAATCCTGCCGGATAAGCAGCAGATCATTTTCGAAGCGTTCCAGCAGGCCGACGGAAGCACGAGCCGCAAGTACGGCGGCACCGGACTCGGGCTTGCGATCAGCCGCGAGCTGTCGCGGCTTCTCGGCGGTGAGATTCGCCTCGCGAGCATGCCGCGGGCCGGTAGCACGTTCACGTTGTATCTGCCGCTCGTGTATATGCCACCGCGCACGTCACGCAAGGGGCTCGATCGCCCGTTGCTCGAAGCGCCAGCGCTTGCGGCGCCGATCGTCGAGCCCGCGAATGTGACTGCTGCGGTCGCGCCACGCGACGGCGTCGCGTGGCGGGCGCGTCTCGAGCCGGCAACCGAAAAGCCGACGACCGAAGTCGCGCACACCGATTCACCGCGGCTCGTCAACGAGCTTGGCGACGACCGAGCGAATCTTTTGCCCACCGACAACGTCGTGTTGATCGTCGAGAACGACAATGCGTTCGCCCGCTATCTTCTCGAGCAGGTTCGTGCCAGCGGAATGAAAGCTCTCACGACTTCGCTCGGTGTCACTGCGCTGGCGCTGGCGGCGGAATACAAGCCGACGGCAGTGACGCTGGACATTCATCTGCCCGACATCGAAGGCTGGCGCGTGCTGCACCGGCTCAAGAACGATTCCCAGATGCGGCACGTCCCGGTGGTGGTCATCTCAACCGACGAAGCGCGCGATCGCGCGTTCGATGCGGGCGCCTATGCGTTTCTCGCGAAACCGGTGCAGGGCGAAAGCGAAGTCCAGGCCATGCTGGAACGCATCCGGCGGGTCATGCAGCATAGGGAAAGAACGCTGCTCGCGGTAAGCGACGACGCGACGCGTCTCGATTGGTTCGCGAATTACCTCGGTGGTGACGACGTTCGAGTCATTTCCGCCCGCACACTCGATGGCGCGCGCAGGAGCTTGGCTACGGAGAACATCGACACCGTCGTGTGGGATGCAGGATTCGTCGTCACCGATGAAGAGCTTCGATCGCCGGATCCTCGCGACATCAGCGACGAGTTGCAAGGGCGAATCGATGAGCCGATTCGCATCGTCGTCTACGGCGAGCAACGCAAAGAGGGAAGTCGCGAAGCGTGGCGCGCGCTCGGCGCTGGCGCAATCGTTCGCATCGCATCGTCGCCCGAGTCGCTGCTCGATCAGACCGCGTTCCTGCTGCATCGCGTTCCAACAGCGATGCCGGAACCGCAACGCATACTGCTCCGCGAGCTGCACGAGCGCAATGACGTGCTCGCGGGGCGGCGCGCGATGATCGTCGACGACGACATGCGCAACATTTTCGCGTTGTCGTCATTGCTAGAGGACAAGGGAATGCAAATCGTCGCTCACGACAACGGCCGTGCTGCCGTGTCTTCGATGCAATCGGGTCAGAGCGTCGACGTGATCCTGATGGACATCATGATGCCGGAGATGGACGGCTTCGACACGATCCGCGCAATCCGCCGTATCGACAATTGCCGCAACGTTCCGATCATCGCAGTCACCGCGAAAGCAATGAAAGGCGATCGCGAGAAATGCATGGAGGCGGGCGCCTGGGACTATCTCAGCAAGCCCGTCGACGCCGAGCTGATGGTTGGCGTGCTGCGCGCGTGGTTATCGCGTTGATGGTATCCCACGACATGCTCGCATCCGGAAGCGCAGCGGCGCTCGCCGCCGATCGCGCGAGCATTCTGGTCGTCGACGACCGTCCCGACAAGCTGCTTGCGCTGACCTCGGTGCTGGAGGAGCTGAAACAGCACATCGTCACGGCGGCCTCGGGCGAGGAAGCCTTGAAACAAGTGCTCGGGCAAGAGTTCGCCGTGATTCTGCTCGATGTCAACATGCCTGGCCTCGATGGCCTCGAGACCGCCAAGCTCATTCGAAGTCGGCGCAAATCAGCGCACACCCCGATCATCTTCATCACGGCGGACTTCAACGACGACGTGCACACGCGGCGCGGCTATGCACTGGGCGCGGTCGATTACATCGCTTCGCCGGTTCATCCGGACATGCTGCGCGCCAAGGTCAAGGTGTTCGTCGATTTGTATCTCTTGGCCCGGCAAGCGGAACGGCGCGCGCTCGAGCATCTCGCGCTCGCCGAGGAAAGGGCGGCTCGCGTCGCCGCGGAGCGCGCAACGCATCGGCTTGCGTTCCTGGCGCGCGCGAGCGCGGTGCTTGGGGGCTCGCTCGACGTCGATGCGACGCTGCGCGAGCTCGGCCAACTTGTCGTGCCGCAGATCGCGGATGCAAGCGTGCTGATAGAGACCGATGTCGGGGAGGCGCCGCGACGAGCGCCGCACCTCGCATTGCACGAGCGTGGCGCTACGACGAATGCTCCGCTGGGACAACCGATTCCACCGCAGCTGACCGCGATCATCGAACGCGTTGCCACAACCGGCGTCGTGGAGCGCTTTGGCGAAGGTGGTGAATCGGCGAGCCTTCCGTTTCCATGCGGACTCGAAGCGCGGGCGGCCATCGTCGTGCCGCTCGCTGTTCGCGGGCGGTCGCTCGCGGTGCTCGTATTGGCAATGGTCGATTCCCGTGACTTCGAGCCGGACGCGATGTCACTTTCGAAGGACATCGCAGGTCTTGCCGCAGTCGCGCTCGACAACGCGCTTTTGTATCAGCGCATCCAGGAGTCCGACCGGCGCAAGAACGAGTTCCTGGCGATGCTCGCGCATGAGCTTCGCAATCCGATGGCGCCGATCGCCAACGCCGTGCATGTGTTGAAGACGGGCGCCGATCCGGCTCGCATCGATTGGGTCGGCGACGTGATCGGACGACAGCTGCGCCAGCTGATGCGCCTGGTCGATGATCTTCTCGACGTGTCGCGCATCACGCGCGGCAAGATCGATCTCAAAGTCGAGACGCTCGATGTGACAGCGCTGGTGGAGGATGCGATCGAGAGCTGTCGTCCGATCATCGATGCGAACAAGCATGCGCTCGCCGTTTCATTGCCGGCCGAGTCGCTAAGCGTGCGTGGCGACCTGACTCGTCTCTCGCAGGTGATCGGCAACCTCGTGAACAATGCGGCCAAATACACGAATCCCGGGGGCCGCATCGAAGTGATCGTCGCCAAAGAGGGCGGTGAAGTCGTGTTCCGCGTGCGTGACAATGGCGTCGGCATTGCGCGCAACGAGCTCGCTTCGGTGTTCGAGCCGTTCACGCAACTCGAGCGCACGCTCGATCGCTCGCAAGGTGGGTTGGGCATCGGCCTTACACTCGTGCGTCGCCTGGTCGAGATGCAGGGCGGGAGCGTTGCCGCGCAAAGTGCGGGACCCGGACGCGGCAGCGAGTTCATCGTGCGCTTGCCGTTTCATGCGATCGATAAGCCGCCCGCCACCGACAAGCTGGCGGAAGCTGTCGCCGTTTCTTCCATCCGAATGCAGGACGGTCGAATGACCGTGCTAGTCGTCGACGATAACGCCGACGTCGCCGAAAGCACCGCAATTCTCCTGCGTAGCGCAGGATGCGACGTGCACGTTGCGCCTGACGGACGCAGCGCATTGGCCGCGCTCGACAGCTTACATCCCGACGCGGTGCTGCTGGACATCGGGTTGCCCGGAATGGACGGCTACCAGGTCGCCGAGCGTATGCGAATGCGTCCCGAGCTCCAGCGTACGCTGATCGTCGCGGTGTCAGGCTACGGCCAGCACGAACATCGAACGCGCTCGCGCGAAGCGGGAGTCGATCATCATTTGCTAAAGCCGGTCGATCCGACGACGGTGATGAATCTGTTGCGAAATCGGTCGCCTTCAGGCGACCCGCTTCCGTCTTAACAGCGAACCATCACGCAGGCGTCGCGCCTTGCGAAGGCAGCGAAGGCAGCGATGGCAACGTCACGCGCGCGAGCGTGCCGCCTCCCTCGCGCGGCAGCAAATCGAAGCGTCCCCCATGCAAGCGAGCGATGCGCTCGACGATCGCAAGGCCCAGACCTGCGCCCGGCGCGCCGTCCTCACGCGCTCGCGAGTCCGACGCGCGCGTGAACGGTTGCTTCAAGCGCTCGACGTCATCGGGCGCGATACCGGCGCCGCGATCGGCGACTTCGATCGTCGCCACGCCGCCGCGCTCGCGCGTGCAAACCTCGATGGGCGGCGCACCGTACGCGAGCGCATTGTCGATCAGATTTGCGATGAGCCGTTTGATCGCAGTGGGTCGAAGCTTCCGCGGTGATGGCGAGCCGGCGTCGAAGCGCACCTCGCGTCCGTTGATTGCGTAGCGCGCGACGACCGCACCTGCGAGGGCGTCGAGATTTTCCGTGTTGACCGCAGCGGCATCGTCGCCTCGCGCAAAGTCGAGGAACTGGCCAATGATGCGATCCATCTCCTCGATGTCGGCGACCATGCCTTGCCTGGTCATCGGATCTGCATTGGCGAGCTCGATGCCGAGGCGCAGACGCGCGAGCGGCGTGCGGAGATCGTGCGAGACGCCGGCCAGCAGCAGTGCGCGATCGTGCTCGGTCTGGCGGAGGTCCGCCAGCATCGTGTTGAAGCCGCGGTGCACCGACGCGATCTCCGAGGGGCCGGTCTCGGGCAACGGCGCAACGTTCTCGCCGCGGCCGACGCGCGCCACCGCGCCTTCGAGCTCGCGCAACGGCCGCACGAGGTAGCGCGCAAACACGAAAGCCGCGACGATCAGCGCCAATGCAAGCGTAAGACTGATAACCAAAGCACGCGTGGGCTCGCTGTCGCTTCCCGGACGCGGCGGCAGCGTAAAGCCGATCCAGTACACGCCAGTGACGGTGGGAAGGCGCACCCACAGCAGTTGCGAACGGGGCTGCACGCGCATTTCGATACCCGGTCCGAGCGCCTCGGCGAAGCGCGCCTCGAGCTGCGCGAGCGCGGCAACGAACGCAGTGAACGCGCTGCTCGGGGCATCAGGCGTGCCGTCGCCGTCGCGGTCGCGCGCGCCCCCGCGGGGCGCTGGCGCCCCGTAGCCGAGCGGACCGCTGGTCGCGGGCCGCTGTCCGCGCTGACCGCGCCAGCCGCTGCTGGTCAGGCCGGCAGGTTCGCGCTCATCCGCGGGAAGAATGCGAACGCGCTGGCGCTCGGCGAGATGGGTCAGCGCCTCGCGGCGATTGTCGGGCGTCACGTCCTCGAGTGCCGCACGCAAGCCCTGCAGCTGCACGATCTTGGTTTCGCCGAATTGCCTCAGCAGGAGCGCCGCACGATCCTGGTGGAAGACGATCGTCGTCGCGGCGATCGCAAGCGCCAGCACGCCGACCAGCAGCAACGCCAGACGTCCGAACAATGAGCGTGGCCACAGCTTCATCCGCCGTTTCCTCCACCGCCTCCGCCATCGCCGCCACTGCCTCCGCCGGCGCCGCCACCGCCATCGCCGGCGTCACCGCTCGCACCGGCACCCCCACTCGTGCCTCCGCCGGCGGAGTCGCCGCCCGCGGCGTCGCTGCTGACACTGGCATCGGTCGTTTGCGATCCGCCCGACGCAGACGCTGCTTCATCGCTTTGCGCGGCGTCGGGCACGTAGACGTAGCCGAATCCCCACACCGTCTGGATGTAGCGCGGATTCGCGGGATCCGGCTCGATAAGCTTGCGCAACCGCGAGACTTGCACGTCAATCGCGCGATCGAACACCTCATGGTCGCGGCCGCGCGCCAGCAACATCAACTTCTCGCGTGCCAACGGTTGACGGGGGTGCTCGACGAAAACTTTGATCAGCGCGAACTCGCCGGTGGTCAGCGGCGTCGTCTCGCCGTCGCGCGATAGCGTGCGCGCCGCCAGGTCGAGAACGAACGGCCCGAAGCCGACGCGGCCCTCGCCGACCGGCGCGCCGGGGGCGAGGTGCTCGTTGTGCCGCCGCAGCACCGCATGAATGCGGGCGACGAGCTCGCGTGGATTGAAAGGCTTCGGCAGGTAATCATCGGCGCCCATCTCGAGCCCTACGATGCGATCGACATCCTCAGCGCGCGCGGTAAGCATGATGATCGGCACGTTTTCGCCGGCGCCCCGCAAACGTCGGCAGACCGTCAGTCCATCCTCGCCGGGCAGCATCAAATCGAGCACGACAAGGTGCGGCGGATCGCGTTGCAGGCGCTTGTCGAGCTCGCGCGCGTCGGCGATCGCGCGCACCTCGAAGCCCTGCTCGCCGAGATAGCGCGTCAATAGATCGCGCAGCCTCACGTCGTCGTCGACGACGAGGATGCGAGTCGGAGCGTTACGTTGGCTCATGCGTCCGATTGGTACGCGGGTTTGCAGCGCCGATGACGTTGCCTTTGTTGCAAATTGTAACGGCACGCGTCGGCGGCAACCGGCCGTTGCAATCCTGTACACCAACGTAGGCAACGCTTCGTCGATAGTGGCGCTCGAAGGCTCAGTGACCCAGTTTGGTTGTCACTGAAGCCTCAACGAGGAGATCTCATGAAAAGCCGTTTTCTACGCCACCAGCTCGCCATCGGTTCGGCGCTCGTGTTCGCATTCGGAACCGCTGCTGCCTTTGCACAGGGCCACGGTCATCACCGTGGCGGACTGGGAGCCGGAATCGAGCACGTCATCGCCCACGTCAAGGATCGACTGGCGCTCGACACTTCGCAACAGCTGATGTTCGACAATGCACTCGCCGCCACGCGTGCAGCACGCGAGTCGGGTCGCGCCGAGATGCAGAAGCTGCACGCGTCGCTTCGCGCCGAGCTCGCGAAGCCGGAACCGGATCTTGCTGCACTGGCAGGCGCATCGGATGCTGCGCAGGCGAATGCGCAAGCGTCGCGTCGCGCGGTTCGCGACCAGTGGTTGCGTCTGTACTCGACGTTCTCGGCGACGCAAAAGGGCGTCGTGCGCGAAGTGCTCGCGAAGCGCCTCGAACGTCATGAGCAATTCCGCGCGAAAATGCGCGAGCGGATGGGCGGCTGATTGGTGTAACTGGATGATTTGCGTTGCGACAGGCCGAAAGTGCGAGAGCGCTTTCGGCCTTTTGCTTCTAGGCATCGCATCGGTTACCAATGTCGTTGCGCGCTCGATGTGCGAGTGAGGCCGCCGCGCCCGCGGCGAGTGCGCCCAGGCACGACGGGCTTCGCTGATCGAAGACACGACGCGAATGTGATCCACGATCCAGCCGCGGATCACAAACCGAGCGTCAGCGCTTGTCGCCGGCGTGCACCGCGGCAGTTTGCAGACTGTCGATTGCGCAACGCCAGAATTTTGCAGATCGCTTGACATTCCGTAACCTATCGGTTACGGTAACCCATCAGCTACTAACCGGGACGCCATGAAGTCGTCCGCAGTGCTGGCTGCGCTTGCCGATCCGACTCGCGAGTCGATCGTCCGTCTACTGGTCGACGGCGAAAAATCTGTGGGTGAGATCGCCGATCGCTTGCCCGTCAGCCGCCCGGCCGTTTCCAAACACCTGCGTGTACTGCATCAGGCGCGCCTGGTAACAGTGCGTAGCGAAGGCACGCGCAACGTGTACGGCGTGCGGCTCGACGCCATTGCGCAATTGCGCGATGAGCTCGACAACATGTGGGAGCGCGCATTGTCTCGGTATGCGCTGCTGGTCAACAACTCGCGGAAGGATCGATGAGCCGGTCAATCACGGCGCTGGCGCCGATCATCAAGGAGGTCACGGTGGTTGCTACGCCGGCGCGCGCATTCGAGCTCTTCACGCGACACATCGCCCGGTGGTGGCCGCTTGTCACGCATTCGTGCGGTGGCGCCGACGCGCGGGGCGTAACCATCGAAGAGCGGATCGGAGGCCGCATTACCGAAATCACACATGCCGGGTTGGCACACGAGTGGGGCACTGTGACGACGTGGAATCCACCCTTCGCGTTCGCGATGGCGTGGCATCCGGGCAAAGCGCCGCAATCGGCGACGCACGTGCTCGTCACTTTTGCGCCCATCACGGACGACACGTGCTTAGTCCGCCTGGCACACAGCGGCTGGGACGCGGAGGCGGCCGCCCGGCGCGATACCTATGTCCGCGGATGGTCGATCGTGCTCGATGATTTTGTGCAGCACGTGCAAAGGGAGGGGCAATGAGAAGAGTCGCGGCATGGACGGTTGCAGTTTGGGCGGCCGCTGCCTTGGCTGGTTTGCCTGCAACGGCGGCGGAACGCTCGATCGAAAAGTCCATCGTTGTGCCGGCGACGATCGATCAGACCTGGGACACGTGGACGACACGCGAAGGCATCATCAGCTTCCTTGCGCCCGAGGCGAAGGTCGAGCCGAAAGTCGGAGGCGCATTTCATGTGTACTTCAATCCACTCGCCGAGCCGGGGATGAAAGGTGCGGACGACATGCGCTTCATGGCGTTGCAGCCTAAGAGGATGTTGTCATTCGACTGGAACGCCCCGCCGCATCTGTCGCAAGCGCGACAACAGAGGACTTTCGTTGTGGTGCGCTTCACGTCGGTCGGCGATAAGGACACGCAAGTCACGCTTCATCACACTGGCTGGGGTGATGGCGATGAGTGGGACAAGGCGTATGTCTACTTCGATCGAAACTGGATGAATGTTTTGACCAATCTCAAGACGCGGTTCGAAACGGGGCCGATGGATTGGACCGAGTGGATGAACACTCTGCGCAAGATGCAGCCGAGCAAGCATTAGCGATGCGCAGTCCGGTCTGCGACAAAAATGGCTGCGCCTGCGTTCGACGTTCAATGCCGCGTCATGCCAGACGATGCGATAAGCGCCGCCGCGGCTGCGGCAAGCGCGCCCGGCACGACGGGCTTCGGTAATAGAGCGATGCCCGCCGCGCGCACCGCCTGCGAGGCGGCAAGGCTGGTGTCCCCTGATACGACCAGCGCCGGAACGCGCATGCCGAGCTCGTCGCGCAACGTCGCCACCGCTTGCAGTCCGCTCACTTCACTGTCGAGTCGCAGGTCGGCGACGATCAGGTCGGGATAGCGCTCGAGCTGCCCGAGCGCTGCAAGCGCGTCGAGGGCGTCACAACCACCTGCAACATCGGCGCCCCAGGTCGCGAACAGTGCACGCATGCCATCGATGGCAGCCGGGTCGTCGTCGATGACCGCCACTATCGTTCCGGCAAGCGAGCCTTCGACGACGGTTGCCAGATGTTCGCGCGGATGGCCTTCGTGCGGTAGCGGCGCGCGAACGTCGGTGACTCGCGGCGCGATGATCGTGAACCGCGACCCGCGCCCGGGTTGCGAGTCGAGCAGCACGTCGTGCGCAAGCAGGTCCGCGAAGCGCCGCACGATCGCAAGACCCAGTCCCATTCCGCGACTTGCGCGCGTCGAGCCTCCGGCTGCGCGGACCTGAAAGAACTCCTCGAAAATGCGCTCGCGATGTTCAGCGGCGATGCCGATGCCGCTGTCGACGATCTCGATGCGTACACTGGACCCACGACGGCGCGCGCCAACGACGACGCCGCCGGACCGCGTATAGCGAACTGCGTTCGCCACGAGATTGCGCAGCATTCGCTCGAGCAGCGCCGGATCGCTGTCGACCGCGAGCCGCGTCGGCACACACACGAGACGAAGCGCTTTCGCCTCGGCCTGCGCAGAGAATTCGCGCTCGATCGTGGTGAAAATCCGCTGCAACGGAACGCGCGCACGCTCGACGGACAGCACTCCCGCCTCGAGCTTAGAGAGATCGATCAGCTGTCCGAACTGCGCTTCGAGCGTGTCGAGTGCCGCTTGGACGCGTGCGACCAGCAGGTGTGTGTCCGGCTCGACGACTCGTCCTGCGAGGGCTGCGACGAACAAGCCCACGGCATGCAGCGGCTGGCGAAGATCGTGGCTTGCCGCTGCCAACAGTTGCGACTTCGCGCGATTGGCGGCCTCCGCGGCGGCCCGCGCGTCGACCGCTGCACGCGTTTGGCCTTTGAGCTCGCCAATCAAATCGAGATTTTCGTAGCGCATCGCGAGCGCGTGGGTCAACACGTCGTTGACGCGATGCCCGAAGCCGAGCATGAACGCGAGCACGACCGCGAGGACCAGCGCCGTGTTCACATGCACGGGGTCGCCTTCCCAGGCGACGCGCAGGATCAGCGGCACGAGCACGGCCAGCACGAAGCCATAGAACGACGGCCGCCATACCGCCGTGAGATTGAGCCCACCCAACACAACGCCGAACAGGCAAACGATCAAAAGCGCCTGATGCGCGGGGGAGGTTGGAAACATCAACACGGCTGCCAGTCCCCATAACGCGCCCGCGATCGTCGAGCCTACCGCCCAGTAGCGCCCCCAGCGCTCCGCGGCGGAGGGCCCCGGACACGCGCGGCGCCATGCGCGTGCGAGCCACCAGCGCCAGCACTGGTTCAGCACGATCAGAACGACGAATCCGATGAGTAGCGCCGGTGCCACGACGCCCGCCATGGCGAAGGCAAGCAACGCTGCGCCGAGCAGCATCGACGCAGTCGTACGAGGCCAGCTCGAATAGACGGCAGCGACCTGGTCGGCGCGTGCTCGCGAAATCAACTCGGGTGCGATTCCAGCGATGCGCATCGCAGGCGACCGATCAATGCCGGGCGAACGCCTGCACGGGCACGCCGCGCCGCGCGAGCTCGACAATGGCCTGCGCCCGCGTGTGCACGTTGAGTGCGCGAAGAATTGCGGACACGTGCACTTTGACCGTGCCTTCCGACAGGTTGAGGTCGCGACAAATCAACTTGTTGGGCTTGCCTTGCACGAGCAGACACAAGACATCGGATTGGCGCTGCGTGAGACCGAGGACGGCGGGCGCGAGGTCTATTCCGGCGAGGGTGCGCGCTGGTGGCCGCGCCAGCTCGGGACGCCTGACCGGGCGTCCATCAAGCAGCCTCTCGACCGAATCGACGAGCTCGTTGACATGCGCGGTCTTGGCGATGAACGCGCGTGCGCCCGACGCGAGCGCGCTGTCGACGGTGGCGCGATCGTGCGTTGCCGACAACACCGCAATCACAAGCTTCGGAAAGTCGCGTCGCAGGACTCCTAGAAGCTCCAGCCCGCGCGATCCGGGGAGAGCGAGATCGAGCAGCAGCAGCAGCACGTCGGGATGCGCGGCCAGCATCGCGTAGGTTTCGTCCCGGTTCGCCGCACCGACTACCGTGACGGGTCGGCCGAGCTGCGGTAGCAGCTGGCCCAGCGCTGACACGATGAGGGGGTGGTCGTCGACCACGAGGATCTTCATGGCGGGCTCCGGGCGATGGATTCACTCTATGCGGCACGCTGTCTTAAAAATAGCTGGCGGGAATGTCAGGGTAGGCTGGCGCGACTTCGATACGCTATCGGCCGAATGGCCGAGGTGCCCTCGCGGGCGCAAGCGCGCACCGCGGAGCGCACACGGCGTGCCGAGTGGCGCAGGTTGCCGTTCCCGCTTGTCGGAGCGCGCCGACTCCAACATCCGAGCAGGGCCGATCCTTGGCGGTCGCCTGTTTTGCGATTCTGCTGGCGAAGTCTCGACCTGAGGGGAAAACGATGGATGCATTCGCGATTACCGGCATCGCCGCAGGCGACCAACACCAGGGTGAGCCCGAATGGTTCCGCGTGCAGGGCGCGGTCGGTGGCTACGGCGCCGCACCGCGACTCTTTCCACGCATCCACGTTGTCAAGCGCGAAACGATCGCCGACATGATCGCCGGCGGCCGCATCGTTTACATCATGAGTCCTGCCAACGCCCACGATCACCCGGACCGCGCGCGCGTGCGAATCGATGCCGATGGTCACCAACGCATTGAAGCGGTGACGGTCGGCGGGACGACCGAATCGCTGGAAGAGCTGCCGCGTTTTCCGTTTTGTGACGATGCAAGCGAAGCGGATCTCGAAGCGCTGCGCGCAATCGGTCGCGGCGGAGTTGGTGTAGACGAAATTGCGGCAGCCGAGCGCTATGTCGACAACGGCTGGGTTGGCGAGCGTAACGACGACACGCTTTGCCTGACCGATATCGGACGCGATCTGGTGAGAAGCCGCTACATGTAGCTTCCCTTTTGCGCCGTTCGGCTATCACGGCGCCTAGCGCGGCATCACGGGAGCCGCGCCCAACTTCGGCTACGCTACGCGCTCTTTGCGCCTCGATCGGTTTTCGATCGACCTGCTACACGATCACGGATTTCAGTCGTGCTGCGATTTTTCGAGCGTCGAGTCGACCCTTTCCCCGAGTATCCGGCGCCGCATCCGCCTGCGCGCTTTTTCGCATTCATGGGAAATGCGACCAAGGGCGTTCGCACCTGGCTGGTTGCAACCGTCGTGCTCACTGCGGGCATCGGCGTTTTCGAAGCCATGCTCTTCAGCATGCTGGGGAGTATCGTCGACTGGCTCTCGAAAGTGGCACCCTCCGAGCTATGGAGGCAGGAGCGCACGACGCTGCTCGCGCTCGCCGGCGTCCTGGCGGGCAGCATTGCGCTGGTCGCGCTGCAATCGATCATCAAACAGCAGGCGCTGGTCGGCAACTTTCCGATGCTCCTGCGCTGGAATTTCCATCGCTGGATGCTTGGCCAGAGTCTCGCGTTCTATCAGGACGAGTTCGCAGGTCGCATCGCAACCAAGCTCATGCAAACCGCGCTCGCCGTGCGCGATGCATGGGTCATCTTCTGCGAGCTCCTCGTGTTCGTCGTCATTTATTTCGTCACGCTTCTCGCCGTGCTCGGCGGGTTCGATGCGTGGCTGCTCGTTCCGTTCGTTGTGTGGGTCGCCGCGTATGTCATCGCGCTCGTGTACTTTGTGCCGCGGCTTGCGCGTGCCGGCAGGCAGCAGGCCGATGCACGCTCGCTGATGACCGGTCGCATCACCGACGCATACACCAACATCGCGACTGTCAAGCTGTTCTCGCACGCGCGGCGCGAAGCAGGCTATGCGCGCGATGCCATGCGCGAGTTCCTAGGCACCGTGCATGCGCAAATGAGACTGGTGACAGGTTTCGAGATCGTCAATCATCTGTTGAGCATGCTGCTGGTCGCGGGCACCGCGGGGTTGACGCTCATGCTGTGGTCGCGCGGCGACGTGGGGATAGGCGCAGTGGCGGCAGCGACCGCAATGGCGCTGCGTCTCAACGGCATCTCCCATTGGGTCATGTGGGAGATGTCGTCGCTCTTCGAGTACATCGGCACCGTGCACGACGGGCTCATCACGCTGTCACGCTCGTACACGGTGCTCGACCGGCCCGGCGCGAGCGCACTCGAGGTCACGCGCGGCGAAGTGCGCTTCGAAAATGTGACGTTCCGTTACGGCGGACATACTGCAGTGCTCGACGATCTTTCGCTCACGATCCGTCCCGGCGAGAAGATCGGGCTCGTCGGTCGCTCAGGCGCTGGCAAGTCGACGGTCGTCAATCTGCTGTTGCGCTTCTACGATACCGACGGTGGGCGCATTCTTATCGACGGTCAGGACATCAGCGCAGTAACTCAAGACAGCTTGCGCGCACAAATCGGCATGGTCACGCAAGACACTTCGCTCTTGCATCGCTCGGTGCGCGACAACATCGTGTACGGCAGACCGGAAGCAAACGAAGAAGCGATGATCGCAGCGAGCGTGCGCGCGGAGGCGCACGAGTTCGTGCTTTCGCTCGCCGATCCGCACGGGCGCAGAGGCTACGACGCGCACGTCGGTGAGCGCGGCGTCAAGCTGTCGGGCGGGCAGCGGCAACGGGTCGCAATCGCGCGTGTCATGCTGAAAGACGCGCCGATTCTCTTGCTCGACGAGGCGACGAGCGCGCTCGATTCGGAAGTCGAAGCGTCGATTCAGCGCAGCTTGTATCGATTGATGGAAGGCAAGACCGTCGTCGCCATCGCGCATCGGCTGTCGACGATCGCTGCGATGGATCGGCTGATCGTGCTCGATCGTGGACGCATCGTCGAGGAGGGCGATCATCGGAGCCTGCTTGCGCGCGATGGCTTGTATGCGCGGTTGTGGGCACATCAAAGCGGGGGCTTTCTGGGTGATATGGATGACGAGGACGAGGAAGTCGAGGCCGCGTCGCAAACCGCGGCGGACTTCGTCGCCGTCTCGGCTGTTGAGGGGTCAGCAGGAGGGGGGATTCGCGTCGAGCATGGGGCGCCCCCGGTGGCGGAGCCGAAGCTCGGTTGAGTCGCTAGGGGTCAGCGCGCGACGCGATCCGCTCGAACACGAGCCGTGCCGCGCACAAGTCCTCGAGCGCGGTACCGACCGATTTGAACAGCGTGATTTGATCGGCGCTCGCGCGGCCGCCGTGGCGTCCGGCGCAAAGATCGGCGAGCTCTGCTTCGATAGCATCGGCTGACACGACGCCGCGTGCGATCGGTTGCACGAGATCGCCGGCTTCCTTCAACGCGCCGGCGCGTGTGTCGACGAACAACGACGCGCGAGCGATCAGCTCGTCGTCGCATTCGCGCATGTCGGGTGTGAATCCGCCGACCAGATCGACGTGCGTGCCGGCGATGACTCGCTCGCCGTGCACGATCGCTTCACGCGAAGTCGTTGCGCAGGCCACGATGTCGGTGTGCGCAAGCGCGTCGTCGAGATCGTCCGCGACGAGAGCGGCGATTCCCGACGCTCGTAATTGTTCGACAGTGCGCTGTGCCGCTTCGTGCAACCGGCCCCAGACCATCACGTTGCGAATCGTACGAGCTGCGCAGTGCGCCCGCGCAAGATAAGGTGCGAGCGCACCGGTGCCGATGACGAGTAATCGCGATGCGTCGCTGCGCGAAAGATACGTTGAAGCGAGCGCCGAAGCGGCGCCGGTTCGCCGCAGCGTGAGCGACTCGCCGTCGATCAGCGCGAGGGGATGCCCGATCGCCCCATCCATCAGCAGGTAGAGCGCGGCAACGCTCGCAAGGCCTCGCTCGCGATTGCGCGGGAAAACGGTGACGATCTTCACGCCGAGCGCCGCGTCGTTCCAGGCCGGCATCAATAACAGCCGGTCGCCCTGCGGCGTGACCGCGTGGCTCGCGCGTACCGGAGCCGATGCGCCCGCGACGAATGCCTCGCGCAGCGCTTCGATCAGCGACGGAAAGTCGAGCGCGGCGTGGACTTCCTCGGCGCTGATGAAGCGAATCGAACCGGCATGCGACATCACCGTATGCTAACGCGATGGACGGCCATCTGGTCATCGTGGGGGGCGGCGCCATCGGCAGCGCGATTGCCTATTTCGCGTTATCCGATCCGGCATTTCGCGGTCGCGTCAGCGTGATCGAGCGCGATTCGAGCTATGCGCGAGCTTCGTCCGCGCTCTCGGCGAGCTCGATTCGCCAGCAATTCTCGACACCGATCAATATCGCGCTCTCGCGTTTCGGCTTCGCATTCTTGCGGGACGCGGCCAAGCTGCTCGAAGTCGAAGGCGATCGCCCCGATATCGCCCTGCACGAATCGTCGTACCTCTACCTGGCTTCGCCGGCGGGACGCGAAGTGCTCGCGCGCAATCACGCGTTGCAGCGCACGCATGCCGTCGACGTGGAATGGCTCGAACAGAGTCAGCTCGCGCAGCGCTTCGATTGGCTTGCCTGCGATGATCTTGCCTGCGGTGCGCTTGGAAGATCGGGCGAGGGATGGTTCGATGGCTATGCACTCTTGCAAGCGCTGCGCCGCAAGGCGCGCTTGCTCGGCGCACGCTACATCGAGAGTGAAGTGTGCGGCATGGAGCAGGACGCGTGTCGTGTGGTTGCAGTGACCCTCGCCGATGGTGCGCGGATCGAGGGCGATGCATTCGTCAACGCTGCAGGCCCGTGGGCTGCACGCGTCGCGCGATGGCTCGGCATCGACTTGCCGGTGCGCGCGCGCAAGCGCAGCGTGTTCGTGTTCACGTGCCCGACGGCGATCGCGCGCTGTCCTTTGGTCATCGATCCATGCGGCCTATGGTTCCGCCCCGAAGGATCGCATCGCTTCATCTGCGGGACTTCCCCGACTGTCGACGACGATCCGGACGAGCCGCCGCTCGATGTCGATCATCGGTTATTCGACGAGGTGTTATGGCCCGCACTCGCGCGACGCGTGCCCGCATTCGAAGCAATCCGCGCAACCGGCGCATGGGCCGGCTATTACGAATACAACACGTTCGATCAAAACGGGATCGTCGGTGCGCATCCACACTTTCAGAATCTGTATTTCGCAAACGGCTTCTCCGGACATGGCCTGCAACACGCACCGGGTGTCGGTCGGGGTATCGCTGAACTGATCGTACGCGGCGGCTATCACTCGCTGGATTTGTCGCCGCTTGGACTCGAGCGCATCGCGGCGGGCAAACCGCTGATCGAAGCCAACGTGATCTGAACTTCTATTCGTGCCTGAGTGCATCGATAGGCGCAAGCTGCGCGGCCTTGCGCGCAGGATAGAAGCCGAAGAAAACGCCGATTGCTCCTGCAAAGCCGAACGCGAGAACGACCGCGCCCGCGCGTATCTCCGTGCGCCATCCCGCGAAGTGACCGACGGCAAACGATGCCGCGATGCCGAGAAAGATACCGATCAAGCCGCCGATCAGCGCGAGCGTCACCGCTTCGACGAGAAACTGCAGCAGGATATCTTTACCGCGCGCGCCGACCGCCATGCGAAGCCCGATCTCGCGCGTTCGCTCGGTGACGGAGACGAGCATGATGTTCATGATGCCGATGCCGCCCACCACGAGCGACACCGACGCGATCGCCGCGAGAAGCATTGCAAGCACACGCGAGCTCGCTTCCTGCGCAGCCAGCACCTCGGCGAGATTGCGCAAGAAGAAATCGTCTTCCTGGTTCGGCTGCAAGCGATGCCGCTGCCTCAACAGATCGCGTAGCTCCTGCTCGGCCAGCGTCACATCGTCGCCGTCGCGCACGCGAACCGTGATCGATTGCACGCTGCGCGACTTCACTTGCTGGCCGCCGAGCACCCTCTTTCTCGCGGTCGAAATCGGAATCAGCACGACGTCGTCCTGATCCTGCCCGACCATGCTCTGACCCTTGCGATCGAGCACACCGATGACCGTGTGCGGCACGCGTCGCACGCGCACCGTTTCGCCGACTGGATCCGCCTCGCCAAACAGCGAGCGCGAAACCGTTTGGCCCAGCAGCACGACCTTCGCAGACGAATCGACGTCACCTTGCTCGATCGTGCGGCCTGACATCACCTGCCAGTTGCGCGCAATGAAATACTCGGGTGTGATGCCGAGCACCGAGCTTTGCCAGTTGCTGTTGCCGAACACGATCTGGCCCGAGCCGCGCAGCTGCGGCGCCGAAGCTTCGACTGTCGTCACTTCGCGCTGCAGCGCGTACGCATCGTCTTCCGAGATCGTCGGCTGCGATCCCGCGCCCATGCGCGCGCCGCCGCCGGTGAAATTACCGGACAGGACGATGATCAGATTCGAGCCCAGGCTTTTGATTTGATCCTCGACGCGAGCCTGCGCTCCCGAGCCGACGCCGACCATCGCAATGACTGCAGCAACGCCGATGATGATGCCGAGCATCGTCAACGCCGAGCGCAGCTTGTTCGTGCGCAGCGCTGCGAGTGCAACACGAAGCGTGGCGAGCAGCGTCATGCAGGAATCGGGTCGACCAGCGAACTGCCGGCGTCGCGCATCGGCTGTCGCGTATCGGACACGACATGTCCATCGCGAAACAGGATCGCGCGTCCCGCGAATTCCGCGACCTCGTGCTCGTGCGTGACGACGACCACTGTGATGCCGCTGCGATTCAATGCCTGCAGCAAAGCCATCACCTCGAAGCTCGTCTTGGTATCGAGCGCGCCGGTCGGCTCATCGGCGAGAATCAGCTTCGGCTCGTTGACGAGCGCGCGCGCGATAGCCACGCGTTGTTGCTGGCCGCCGGAAAGCTGCGCCGGATGATGATGCGAGCGATCGGCGAGCCCGACACGCTCGAGCGTCGCTTGCGCTCGCTGGCGTCGCTCGGCCGCGGGAATGCCCGAGTAGAGCAGCGGCAACGCGACATTGTCCAGCGCGGTCGTGCGCGGCAACAGATTGAACTGCTGGAAGACGAAGCCGATCTTGCGATTGCGCAGCGCGGCGAGCGCATCGCCGCGCATTTTCGACGACGCGACGCCGTCGAGCAGGCATTCACCCGACGTCGGCACATCGAGCGCGCCCAAAATGTTCATGAATGTCGACTTGCCGGAGCCCGACGGGCCCATCACCGCGACGAATTCACCTTCGTCGATAGTAAGCGAGACGCCGGCAAGCGCGCGCACATCGGTCTCGCCCATGCGATAGACCTTGACCAGATCACGCGTTTCGATCAGCGCCATGCTCAGGGCCTAGAACGGCAGGCGTGGCGCCGTGCCGCTCGGACGCGGTGCCGCGCCACTCGAGGCGGTGCCGACGATGACTGAATCGCCTTCCTTCAGTTCGCCACTCACGATTTCGGTCGCTGTTCCATCGGTCAAGCCGGTGCGCAAGCGAACTTCTTTCGGCCCGTCCTCGGTAGGGATGTACACGCGTCCCGCACCGCCGATTCGTGACGTACGTCCGGTCTCGCTGGCGACAATTTCCGCGTACAGCTTTTGTTGATCGGCAGTGAGCATTGCGTTGATCTTCTGGCGTACATCGGCGCGCATCCTTTCGCCACGCTGGCGGCGATCGGCCTCGGGAATGTCGCGAAGCTCGGCGAAGCGCGCGCGCATATCCGCGAAGATCTCGTCGAGTCGCGCGGCCTGTGCGCTGTCGAGCTTCAATTCATCGATCAAGCGCTGGCGACGCGCTTGCGGGTCACCCCCAGCCGGCCCGTTCGCGGAAGCAGCAGGGCCTTCGTCCTTCAGATTTGCAGCACCCGGAGGGCGCCAGCGCAGCGCCGCGTTCGCGACCTTGATGACGTTCTGACGCGAATCGGTGACGATGCGCACATTCGCCGTCATGCCGGGCACCAGGGTAAGCGTGGGATTGTTCGCACTGACGACGACCGTGTAGGTCACGACGTTTTGCACCGTCTGCGCGGCCTTGCGAATCTGTTGCACAGTGCCTTCGAACGTGCGGCCCGCAAAAGCATCGACGGTGAACGTGACCGGCTGCGAGATGCGGATGCGACCGATGTCGGACTCGTCGATCGAGACGTCGACCTGCATCTGTCGCAAGTCCTGCGCGAGCGTGAATAGCGTCGGAGAGCTGAGGCTCGCGGCGACGGTTTGTCCGGGCTCGACCTGGCGCGAGATCACCACACCGTCGACGGGCGCCGTGATCGAGGTTTTCGACAAATCGTTGCGGGCGCTGGCAAGCGCCGCCTCGCGCTGACGAACGATGGCCTTCGCGTTGGCAACCTGCGCTTCGGCCGATGCGATCTGCGCCGCCCCGGTGCGCACCGTCTCATCGGCGCCGCGCTCGACGAACACAGCCTTGTCGCGTTCGGCGGACGATATGAAGCCTTTCGCGAGCAGCGACTCCTTGCGCTCGAGGTCGCGCTTGGCATCTTCCGCGCTGATCTTCGAGCGAATGACTTGCGAGCGCATCGCGATGAGATCGCTCTCGCGCTGCAAGAGCGCGGTGCGTGCGGCGTCGACGTCGGCTTCGGCCTGGCGGACCTTGAGCTCGAAAGTATCGGGATCGATGCGGGCCAGAAGCTGGCCTTTTTTCACTTGCGAATTGAAGTCGACGAGGATTTCGCGTACCTGTCCGGAAATCGTCGACCCGACCTGCACCGTGGTCACGGCGGAGAGTGTTCCCGCCGCGGATACGGTCGACACGAGCGTGCCGCGATCGACTTTCGCGAGCCGGAATTGCGCATCGCCTCGTGAGGCGCCGAGCGTCGTCCACGCATACCAGGCGCCGAGCGCAATGAGGGCCACCAGCGTGCCGAAGATCAGGGAGCTGCGACGGAGTCGTGTAAGGGCCATGGCGTTGTTGTTCGCTTAGATGAGGCCGCGGTGGCGCGATTTCATCCCTGCCGACCGAATCCTTCCTTCTGCTGTTCTGCGAGATCGCGTCTTAGCGCGCGAAGGCGCGTCTCGACGACCGACGAATCGTAAAAGTTTGTATCGGTGGCCTTGCTCGCGAGCTGGAGTTGATCGATCGCGGCTTTGAGATTGCCGAGCCAGGCGTAGTACTCGCCCTGGTGATAGTGCTGTTTCATGCGCTTGTCGAGGCCGGCATAGGCCTGCGCAGCCAGGCGATGCAGCGTACCGTCGGTCGGAAATCGCAAAAGCTGACGCTCGGCAAACGCAGCCGCATCGGCGTTGCGCTTCGCTTTCATCAGCGCCTCCGGATAATCGTAGACGAGCTGCATCTTGTTGGGATAGCGCACAAGCGCGCCTTCGATACGCCGGATCGCTGCGTCGACTTCTCCGTTCTCGAGCAGCACATGGCTCGCGATCGCTTCGACCATAGGGTGCGGTGGAGCGATTTTCTCCACGGCTGCAAGCTCGGTCTTGGCGCGTTTCAGATTCTTCGCGCGCAACAGAGCTGCCACCAAACCGTAACGAATCGCAATTTCGTTGTTGTACTTGCCCTCGGCGATGGCGGTTTCGAAGAATCGCACTGCGTCCGGCGGCTCGCCTTGATAGCTACGCAACAACGCGCGCACCATGTGGAAGTCGAGCGAGTCGGGGATCTGCTTGTAGGGAACGTTTTCGGCACGCGATGCTGCTTCGGCGATGCGCTCGTAGCTGATCGGATGCGTGCGCAGATACGAGGGCGCATTCCCCTCCAGAAAACGTGAGCTCCTTTGCAGACGCTCCATGAACGCCGGCGCTGCGCGCACATCGAATCCTGCGGCGAGAAGTCGCTGGAAGCCGACGCGATCCGCTTCGTACTCGAACTCGCGCGTGAAATTGAGCTGACTTTGCAATAGCAGCGCCTGGCTCGTTGCAATCGCCGCCTGCGCTGCGTCGCCCGACGAGCTGCCGCCCGCGCGCGCGGCGAGAAGCGCCACCGCGAGTGCCGCAAGCGACATCAAAAGGCTGTTCTGCTGACCTTGCAGCATGCGAGCGATGTGTCGCTGCGTGACATGCGTGATCTCGTGCGCAAGGACACTCGCGAGCTCGGACTCGCTTTGCGCAAGAAGGATCAGGCCGGTATTGACGCCGACAAAGCCACCGGGAAGCGCGAATGCGTTGATGGCGCTGTCGGGCACGGCGAAGAACTCGAAGTCCTGGCGCGAGTCGCGCGACGCCGCAACCAGGCGGTTGCCAAGCTCGTTTAGATAATCGATGACCTCGGGGTCGTTGAGATAGCCTCCCGATGCGCGCGCCTGGCGCATGATCGTCTCGCCGAGCTTGCGCTCCTGCGCAGGGGAGAAGTTGACCTGGGACGCGTCGCCCAGATCAGGCAGCGATTGCGCGTTCGCCACCGTCGATGGCGATGCGAACGGCAGGGGCACGGCGGGTGTTGCCGCCAGTGCCAAGGACACGAGCGCCGCGACGAAGCGGCGCATGAGGGGATTGCGACTTTGCAAGTGCTGTGCGCTCGCTGTTGCGCCCGCGTGTACGCTCTTTGCTAAGATGGTGCGAAGGCCGCGGGAGTTCATCCGACCGCGCCTTTCAAAAACAAAGCGCATGGCGCGATCCCGCGGTCCGATCAAGAAAACGACGCCGCACGACGCGACTCCGGCCAGCGCTTCGCGGGTGCGCGCACGTACCAAGAACGCTGGCGATTTTACCCACTTCGACCCGTCCGGCGCTGCTCATATGGTCGACGTCGGCGACAAGGGTGTAACCAGGCGTGTCGCCCGCGCCGGGGGGCGCATTGTCATGCAGCCCGCCACGCTCGCCCAGATTCGGGCGGGAACGGCTAAAAAAGGCGACGTGATCGGCGTGGCCCGGATCGCCGCGATCCAGGCTGCGAAGCGCACCGCCGAGCTGATCCCCCTTTGCCATCCGCTTCCGCTCACTCGCGTGGCCGTCGAGGTCGAGATCGACGAGAAAGGCTCCGCGATCGTGATGCACGTCACCACTGAGACGTTGGCGCGCACCGGTGTGGAAATGGAAGCGCTGCACGCGGTCAGCGTAGGGCTACTCACTGTGTACGACATGTGCAAAGCCGTCGATCGTGGCATGCGGATCGAAGCGGTCCGGCTGATCGAAAAACGCGGCGGCAAATCGGGCGACTACGTGGCGCGCTAGTGTGGTGAGGCTATGCAACTGAACGCGCAATCGCTCAGTGCGCTGCCTCGCGAAGTTCGCCGGCCGGCCACGCGCCCATATGGCATCGGCATCGTGCATTTGGGTCTCGGTGCGTTTCATCGCGCTCATCAGGTCGAGTACACCGAGGACGCTTCCTCCTCGATGACGTCGTCGCAGTGGGGAATCTGCGGCGTGAGCCTCAAGCGGCCGCGTGCGCGCGATCAGGTCGCTCCCCAAGACACCCTCTATACGCTGGTGAAGAAGTCGCCGTCCGGTATCGAGCGGCGCGTTCTCGGGAATTTATGCGAGGCTTTGTTTCTCGGCGACGAGCGTGCGCGTGTCGTCGAGCGGTTGGCTGCGGTTGACACGGCCATTGTCACGCTGACGATCACCGAAAAAGGCTATGGCTACGATGCGGCCAGCGGGCGGCTCGAGCGCTCGCATCCCGACATCGCGGCGGACCTCGCCGATGCGTCCGCGCCGCGCAGTGCCGTCGGATTGATTGTCGAGGCGCTCGATGCGCGACGGCGCTCGCACGGAAAGCCGTTCACCGTGCTGTCGTGCGACAACCTGCCGCGCAACGGTGCCGTGTTACGTACGCTGGCGCTCGAATTCGCTTCCACCCGTGATGCGGGTCTTGCACGCTGGATCGACGAACAGGCGCGATTTCCGTCGACGATGGTCGATCGCATCGTGCCGGCGACAACCGCTGACGATGTCGCGGAAAACGATGCGGCGCTCGGCTTGCACGATGCGGCACCCGTCGTCTGCGAGCCATTTGCTCAATGGGTCATCGAAGACGCGTTCGTCGCGGGGCGTCCGGCGTGGGAGCGCGCGGGCGCTCAACTCGTCGATGATGTCGCGCCGTTCGAAGCGATGAAGCTCAAGCTCTTGAACGGCAGCCATTCAGCGCTTGCTTATCTCGGCTTTCTCGCCGGTCACGAGTTCATTTATCAGGTCGCCGCTGTTCCCGCGTTCGAGCACTACATGCGCGCGCTGATGAGCGAGGCGACACCGACCTTGCGCGTGCCGGCGCGTGTCGACCTCACCGCATACTGCAACGCCTTGGTCGAGCGTTTCAAGAATCCTGCGTTGCCGCATCGCACGCGGCAGGTGGCGATGGACGGCTCGCAAAAGCTTCCGCAACGATTGCTTGCCAGCGTCCGCGGCAATCTCGCCGCGTATCGGCCGATCGAGCGGCTAACGCTGGCGATCGCGGCGTGGATGCGCTATGTGCACGGACGCGACGAGCGCGGGGCGCCAATCGACGTGTCCGATCCCTTGGCGAGGCGTCTTGGTCAGATCGCCGCTGCAAATCGCGACGATCCGACGGCGCTCGCACATGCATTGCTTGCGATCGAGTCGATTTTCGGAACCGATTTACGCGGCAACCAGCGCTTCACCGAACCGCTGATCCGATGGCTTCGCGCGCTGTTCGCGCAAGGCGCTGCGCGCACCGTGCAACGCTCGAACGATGCCTGAGCTCGTCGTGCTCGCAAGGCGTATAGACTTAGGAAAGCTCCGACCTTGAACAGAGCATCCCTCGACACCGCTTCCCCTACTCTACTACTTCCCATGAACCGCACAAGACGCTCACTGATCATCGCCGCACCAAGTTTCATCTTGACCGCGCGCACGTCATCAGCCCAGCAACGCTATCCTGACAAGCCGATCCGCTACATCGTTCCGGTCGCAGCGGGCGGCGGCGCCGACCTTGTTGCGCGAACTACGACGACGGCCTGGGGCAAAGTGCTCGGTCAAAGCTTCGTCGTCGACAATCAGGCCGGCGGCGGCGGGGTCATCGCGAGCCAGACCACTGCCCGCGCGGCGCCGGACGGCTACACGCTGCTGCAAGGCTATGTCGCAACGCACGGGACGAATCCTGCCACGCGTAGCGTTCCTTACGACCCCATCAAGGACTTCACGCCGATCGGCATGATCGGCGGCACGCCGAACATTCTGGTCGTCGATCCGAAGCTTCCCGTCGCCACGCTCGCCGAGTTCGTCGAGTACGTCAAGAAGAACACCAGTGCGTCATACGGTTCGGCAGGCGCCGGATCGCTCACGCATCTCACGATGGAGCTTCTGCTCGCACAGCGCGGGCTTACGATGACGCATGTCCCCTACAAGGGCATCGCGCCGGCGTTCAACGATTTTCTCGGCGGTCAGACGCAAGCGATGTTCCCCGGACTTACCGCCGCGTTGCCGTACATCCGTTCCAATCGCGCGAAACCTGTCGCCATCACGGGGGGTGCGCGTCATCCGTTGGTGCCCAACGTGCCGACGCTCGACGAGAGCGGTCTCGCCGGGTTCGATGCCATGCAGTGGTATGGCGTCGTGGGACCGGCGAAATTGCCGGCGGAGATCGTGTCGGTGTTGAACACGAGTCTTGCGATCGTGTTGAAGACGCCGGATCTCGCGGAGAAGCTCGCCGGTGAAGCGTTACAGCCGCTGCCGATGTCACCTGCCGAGTTCGGCGCCTACATTCGCGACGACATCGCGCGCTGGACCAAGCTCGCGAAGGAACGCAACATCAAGCTCGAAGCCTGACGAGCGAGGAAGTTTTATGGCACGCAACCATCTTGTCGTCGCCGACGCGAACGCGCCCCCGATTACGGCCACGCTCGCGCAATTCGTCGCCACGCACCGCTCGCGCGGCTGGAGCGACGCGGTGGATCATGAGGCGCATCGCACGTTTCTGAACTGGCTCGGCTGCGCTATCGGCGGCTCGCGCCACGAAGCGACCAATGCGGCACTTGCGGCGGTCGCAATGCTCGAACCTGCTCCGCAGTCGAGTGTCCTCGGCCGACACGAGCGTGTGGACATGGCGAGCGCAGCGCTTGTCAACGGCATCTCCTCGCACGTGTTCGATTTCGACGACACGCATCTCAAAACGATCATTCATCCGGCCGGTCCGGTTGCCTCCGGGGCATTGGCGCTGGCGGAAGCGATGAACGCAAGCGGACGTGAGTTGATCGACGCACTCGTGCTCGGTGTGGATGTGGCCTGCCGCATGGGCAACCTCGTCTATCCCGAGCATTACGATCGTGGCTGGCACATCACCGGCTCGACCGGAATGCTGGGCGGGGCGGCAGCATGCGCGCGTCTTTTGAAGCTCGACGAAAATCAATCTGTGATGGCGCTTGGCATCGCGGCGTCGCAACCGATCGGCTTGCGCGAGCAATTCGGCACGCATACCAAGTCGTTTCATCCGGGCGCGGCGGCGCGCGCGGGCCTCACGTCGGCGCTTCTCGCCAAGAACGGCTTTACCGCGAGCAAACGCGCGCTCGAAGCGCCGCGCGGATTCGCGCAGGTCGTATCGACCAAGTGCGCGTGGAACGAAGCGAGCGACGAGCTTGGGCAACGCTTCGAAATCTCGTTCAATACCTACAAGCCCTTTGCATGCGGCATCGTCATTCATCCGACGATCGACGCGGCGACACAACTTCGCGCGCGCGGAATCGACGCCGCGCAAATCGAGTCGGTCGAGCTTGTCGTGCATCCGCTCGTGCTCGAGTTGACCGGCAAGAAGGAACCCTCCGATGGCTTGCAAGCGAAGTTCAGCGTTTATCACGGCTTCGCGGCGGGATTGATTGCAGGTCGTGCGGGCGAAGAGGAGTTCTCCGACGATTTCGTTCGTCGCGACGATGTCGTGGCACTGCGCCGGCGCGTCGTCGCGAAGCCGAGCGAGCGCATCGACGAAGCCTCAACCGACGTGACGGCAATCCTGCGCGATGGTCGCCACGAGCGGGTGTTCGTCGAGCATGCGATCGGCTCGCTCGAGCGGCCGATGCGCGACGTGGATCTCGAAGCAAAATTTGCAGCGCTCGCCAAGCCGGTGCTCGGTGCCGAAAAAGTGCGCGAATTGATCGATGCGTGCTGGAAGGTTGGCGAGGCTTCGGATGTTCGCTCTCTGGTAACCCTCGCCCGGGGAGAGAAGCGGCGGTGATTACGCTTCGGCGTGCCGAGGATCGAGGTCATGCCAACCACGGCTGGCTCGATTCGTTTCACAGCTTCAGCTTCGCCGACTATCACGATCCCGCGCACATGGGCTTCGGGCCACTGCGCGTCATCAACGAGGATCGGGTCGCGCCGGGAATGGGCTTCGGCACGCATTCGCACCGTGACATGGAAATCATAAGTTATGTCCTCGAAGGCGAGCTCTCGCACAAGGACAGCATCGGCACCGGCTCGACGATCGTCCCTGGCGACGTGCAGCGCATGAGCGCGGGGCGCGGCGTCTCGCACAGCGAATTCAATCCGTCGCCGAACCATCCCGTCCACTTCCTGCAAATCTGGATCGAGCCGGACGTGCGCGGCGTTGCACCTTCCTACGAAGAGGCGCACGTGTCGATCGAGGACAAGCGCGGTCGTTGGGCGCTGATCGCCGGCCCGCGCGATTCCGGGGCCGCGGTGACGATTCAGCAGAACGCAATGCTTTACGCGAGCGTTCTCGAAGGTGACGAACGCATTGTCCACGAGCTCGATGCACTGCGTCGCGCGTACGTTCACGTCATTCGCGGCGCGGTGTCGGTTAACGGCACCCCGCTGGCGGCCGGCGATGCTGCCAGAATCGAAAGCGAGACGCGCGTCCTGCTGGATCGCGCGTCCCGCGGAACTGAAGTGTTGCTGTTCGATCTGCCTTGAGTTTCTTGCCACCGTAACCGACCGGAAAACGATGCCAATCACGACCACTGCCACGACGACTCTCACCTACGACTGGGCAGCCCTGCTCGGTCGAATCCTGCTCGCCATCCTTTTCATCATCTCGGGTTTCAACAAGATCGGTGGCTTCGAAGGAACGGCAGGCTACATAGCGAGCAAAGGCCTGCCGGTACCGCAAGTGCTCACCGCGCTCACGATCTTGATCGAGCTCGGCGGTGGCATCCTGCTCGTCGTCGGCTTCAAGGCGCGCTGGGCGGCGATTGCCATCGCCGCATTCACGATCATCGCAAGCTTTATCTTTCACGCGTACTGGGCGGTGCCGCCAGCGGAACGCATGATGCAGTACCTCAGCTTCTGGAAGAACATCACGATCGTCGGCGGATTGCTGATGGTCTTCGCATTCGGACCGGGCCGCTATAGCATCGACAAGCGTTGATGTGGTTGGATGGCGCAGGCGGCTGGATCATTCCCGCGCCTTAGAGTCGAGCCAGATCGTCACCGGTCCCTCGTTGACGAGCGTGACTTGCATCCTCGCGCCGAATGCGCCGGTTGCAACGGGCCGGCCAAGCTCGCGTGCGAGAGCGGTAACGAAGCCATCGAAGGCCGGACGAGCCATGTCCGGCGCCGCCGCCGCGGCATACGAGGGGCGATTGCCCTTGCGAGTCGACGCTTGCAGCGTGAACTGGGATACCGCGAGAATCTCGCCTTTTGTATCGAGCAGCGATCGATTCATCACGCCAAGCGCGTCGTCGAAAACGCGCAACGCAACGACCTTGCGCGCCAGCCACGCGCGATCGCTTGCATCGTCGTCGGGTGCAATGCCGACGAGGACCAGAAGGCCGTGGCCGATCGCGCCGATCGTTCGACCATCGACGACCACGCTCGCTCGACTCACTCGCTGCACCAGCGCACGCATTCTCGATGAACCTTAATCAGCGCAGGATGCGACGCTCGATGTCCTTCACCTTGCCATCCTCGAAGCCAAGCAGCGTGATCGTCTGCGCGTCGCCCGCCGCAGGAAGATACGTCCAGCGCATTCGGCGTCCGGTCTTGCCCGCTTGCATGTCGGGAGGACCGAGGCGCGCCAGCACCTCCGCTTCGCTCATGCCTTCGTATACATGTCGTCGCTCGCGTGCATCGGCAACGGCGCGGGGCTTGTCCTTGTCTTTCAAAGGCGCTCGGGCGGTCTTTGGCGGCCGCAACGGTGCCGGCGCCGGCGACGGCGTGCGGGCGAACGGGATCACCGAGACGTTCGCGGGCTGCTCCGCGAAGTTACGAAGCTCGCGGCCGCTCGCGCAGGGCGAGTCCTGATAGACGGGCGTCGCGCTATCGCCACGGCACTTGTACGGACCTTCCGAGGGCGGCGTGGAAGCTGCCAACGCAATCGACGCAACGCTGACCAATGCGATCGAGCAGAGTCGATGGACGCTCATGGACGTACGATAGCGCTTTCGCTGCATGGCCCGGGTAAGACTTCCGATCGATTCCCGACTCGCACGAGACTTTCGATCGACCGCCTGAAAGCGTAAGGCCTCTGATGGATTTCCGACTCGACATTGCCGCTCGCGTGGCCGAAATCGCTCCGTTTCACGTCATGGAGGTGCAAACCGCCGCACGTGCGCTCGAAGCGGCCGGACGCGATGTCGTGCACATGGAAATCGGCGAGCCCGATTTTCCGACCTCCGAGCCCGTGTTGCGTGCAGCACGCGAGGCGCTCGTGCACGGGGACATCTACTACACCTCGGCGCTGGGGCTTCCGGAGCTTCGGCGCGCGATCGCGCAACACTACGCGGACCATTACGGCGTCGACGTTTCTCCCGAGCGCGTCATCGTCACCGCGGGATCGTCGGCGGCGCTATTGCTCCTGATGGCGCTGCTGGTCGGACGCGATGATCAGATCCTGCTCGCCGATCCTGGCTACCCCTGCAATCGCCATTTCGTGCGCGTGCTGGAAGGGGAGCCGGTGGGCGTGTCGGTCGGTCCCGACGAGCGCTACCAACTGTCGGGGGCGCTTGTCGAGCGTCATTGGTCGCCGCAAACGCGCGGTGCCCTGATCGCTTCACCCTCGAATCCGACCGGCACGCTGGCAACGCAAGAGGAGATCGCGCACATCGCCGACATCGTCGCGCAACGCCGCGGCCGATTGATCGTCGATGAAATCTACCTCGGCCTTTCCTATGATGCGCCGGCGCGCTCGGCGCTGTCGATTGCCGATGAAGCGTTCGTCATTTCGAGCTTCTCCAAGCATTTCACGATGACCGGCTGGCGGCTCGGCTGGCTCGTCGCGCCAGGGCGGCATGTGCGCGATCTCGAAAAGCTTGCGCAGAACCTCTACATCTCGCCTTCCACGCTCGCGCAGCGTGCGGCGCTCGCGTGCTTTTCCGCCGAGAACATGGCGATCGTCGAAGCGCGGCGGCAAGCGTTTCGCGAGCGCCGCGATTTTCTCGTCCCTGCGTTGCGTGACATCGGATTCAAGATTCCGTTGACGCCCGGCGGCGGCTTTTTCGTCTACGCCGATTGCTCGCGCTTTTCATCCGACAGCCTTGCATTTTGCCGGGACGTTCTCGCCGCAACCGGCGTTGCGTTCACGCCCGGCATCGACTTCGGTAGCAACCGCGGCCACGAGCACGTGCGCTTCGCCTACACCGTTTCCAAGCAGAAGCTCGAGGAAGGCGTCCGTCGGCTGCGCCAGCATCTGGGTTGACGCTTCGTCCACGCGCCCGCATGCTCCGGCCTTCGTCGGTCACCGTTACCAAACGACTCGGATGAAAACGGGCCTTGCCGTTGTCATGATCGCGTCCGCGCTGTCGGGATGCGGCATCGACTATTACGTGCAGGGATTCACCGGTCAGGCGGATGTTCTCGCCAAAGCGAGACCGATCGACGAGATCCTCGCGACGACCACCGACAAGCGGCTTGCCGAAAGGCTCGAGCGTGCGCGCGAGATTCGCGCGTTTGCAAGCCGCGAGCTCGGCCTGCCCGACAACGGGAGCTACACGCGCTATGCCGATCTTGGGCGGCCCTTCGTTGTCTGGAATGTGGTCGCAGCGCCGGCCTTGTCGCTGAAGCCGCGCGAGTGGTGCTTTCCGGTGGCAGGTTGTGTCAACTATCGCGGCTATTTCAACGAAGCGGAAGCGAAAGCGGAAGCGGCGCGCTTGAGCGCCGCGGGCGACGACGTGCACATCGGCGGTGTACCGGCGTACTCGACGCTCGGATGGTTCAACGATCCCGTGCTCTCTTCGTTCGTTCGCTATCCCGACACGGCACTCGCGCGTCTTGTGTTTCACGAGCTTGCGCATCAGGTTGTCTATGTCAAAGACGACAGTGAATTCAACGAGAGCTTCGCGAGCGCGGTAGAAGAGGCGGGTGTTTCGCGCTGGATCGCTGCGCAGGCCGGTGGCCCGAAACATGCGGCATTGGTCGCCGAGCACCTTCGCAGCGCTCGCTTGCGACGCGAATTCGCGCGCGTGGTGCGCGATGCGCGGCCGAAGCTGGCGGCGATTTACGCAAGCGATGCCGCCGACGATGAAAAGATAGCGCAGAAGCGCGCGGTGTTCGCCACGATGCGCCTGGCTTACGACGAAGCGAAAGCCGGTGAGCCCGGACTCGCCGGATTCGACCGCTGGTTCGCGGGCTACGAAGGGAAAGGCCCGAACAACGCGGCGCTGGCGGCGGTTGCGCTCTACGACACCAAAGTCCCGGCATTTCGCGCGATGCTCGCCGAGTCCGCGGGCAGTCTCCCCGAGTTTTATGCCCGGGTGCGCGAGCTTTCGACGCGGCCCCGCGACGAGCGCAACGCCGTGCTGGCGGAACTTGGCAAGGCGCCGGCCACGGCGAGCGCAGCGCCCTGAATTAGCGCTATAATCATCGGCTTTGCCGATTTAACCCTTGCCACACCCGGTGACACTTCGGGGTGGCCGCCGGCGCGAATCGATCGCGTCACGACCGAAAGGAGACAAGTCCCTTGCGACACTACGAAGTCGTTTTCATCGTCCATCCGGATCAAAGCGAGCAGGTTCCCGGGATGGTCGATCGCTATCGCACGATGGTCACCAACCGCGGCGGGCGCATCCATCGCCTCGAGGATTGGGGCCGTCGCCAGCTTTCGTATCCGATCCAGAAAGTCCACAAGGCGCACTACGTGCTCATGAACCTCGAGTGCGACCAGGACACGCTGAACGAGCTCGAGCACGCCTTCAAATTCAACGATGCGGTGCTGCGCCACTTGATCGTCGCGATGAATGCGGCGGTAGTGACGCCGTCACCGATGATGAAGGAAGAGAAGAGCCGCTCGTTGACCGATCGGCCCGTGGGTGAGCGACCCGACCGAGATCGCCCGGATCGTGAGCGCACACCCGGTGCCGATGCGCCGCAACCAACGGGCGTCGACGCCTGAGCGAAACAGATCACCGCAGAAACCGCCTCGAGGTTGCCGTCACGATTGTTGCGCGCGACGAGCTTCGCCACACACCCGCCGGAATTCCGGCACTGTCGTTGACGCTTCATCACGCGTCGATGCAGGACGAGGCGGGCGGGCAGCGCAAGGTCGAGCTCGAAATCGCGGCGGTAGCGTTCGGCAGGACTGCCGAAGCGCTTGCGAAGCTTCCAGCGGGCACTGCGATACGCTGCGAAGGATTTCTCGCGAGACGTTATCGAACCGGAACGACGCTTTCATTGCACATCGATCATTACAGAGCTGAATAGAGGAAAGGAAACAACATGCCGCGTCCCCTGGGAAGAGGCAAAGGCAAGGGCAAGAAGGACGGCAAGAAGCGCGAGCGCGGTAATGCGCTCTTCAAGCGCCGCAAGTTCTGCCGCTTCACCGCCGAGAAGGTGGTGCAGATCGACTACAAGGACATCGACGTCCTGAAGGATTTCGTGCAGGAGAACGGCAAGATCATGCCGGCTCGCATCACCGGCACCAAGGCTCGCTATCAGCGTCAGTTGTCGACGGCGATCAAGCGCGCGCAGTTTTTGGCGCTATTGCCGTTCACTGATCGCCACTAGGGAGGATCGAATCGTGCAGGTCATCCTCCTCGAAAAAATCGCGAACGTGGGCAACCTCGGCGAAGTCGTCAAAGTGAAAGACGGTTTTGCGCGCAATTTCTTGATTCCGCAAGGCAAGGCGAAGCGCGCGACACCGGAGAATCTCGAGCTACTCGAATCGCGTCGCGCCGAGCTCGAGAAAAACGCGGCCGACAAGCTGACGGAAGCGCAAGCGCTCGCCGAGAAGCTCGAAGGAACGTCGATTCGCGTCGTGCAAAAGGCCGGCGTGGACGGACGATTGTTCGGGTCGGTCGGCAACGTCGATATCGTCGAGGCGCTGCAAAAGCAAGGCGTCGAGGTCGAGAAGTCGCAAGTGCGCTTGCCTTCGGGGCCTTTGAAGACTGTCGGCGAGCACGCGGTGACGGTCGCACTGCACACCGACGTTCTCGCGCACATCACCGTGACTGTTCAGGGCGACACGGTGCAGAACTGAAATTGTTTCGCTTGAATGGATGGAACGAGGGCGCTTTGGTGGCGCCCTTGTCACATAAGCTGGATGGCTTAGCGTTCTTCGTCGTAGGTCGGCAGTAGAATGTCGGCGTCCGTCCGCATCGACCCCCGAATTCATGCCCGATGATCCCGAAGTCGATGCGCTGAAGCTGCCGCCGCATTCGATCGAAGCGGAGCAGAGCGTGCTCGGCGGCTTGCTGCTCGACAATGAAGCGGCGGATCGCATCGGCGATGTGGTCGGTCCCGAGGATTTCTACGCCGATTCGCATCGCGTCATTTATGCGGCGGCCACGCGATTGATTGCCGACGGTCGTCCTGCGGACGTGATCACTGTCGCCGGGCTTCTCGATTCAACGCAGAAGCTCGATTACGTCGGCGGCCTTGCGTATCTCGGCGCGCTCGTGCAGAACGTGCCAACCGCCGCGAACATTCGTCATTACGCGACGATCGTGCGCGAGCGCTCGATCCTGCGCCAGCTCGCGTCGACCGCAGGCGAGATTGCCGACGCCGCTTTCCATCCGCTCGGGCGCAGCGCGCGCGAAGTGCTCGACATCGCCGAAGCGAAAGTGCTGCACATCGCCGAACAGGGTTCGCGCGGACAACAAAACTACACCGAGATCTCGCAGCTTCTCGCACAAGTCGTCGAGCGCATCGAGGATCTCTACAACCGCGACGATCCGTCGGATGTCACCGGCGTCGCCACGGGTTATGGCGATCTCGATCGGCAGACCGCTGGATTGCAACCCGGCGATCTGGTGGTCGTGGCGGGAAGACCGAGTATGGGCAAAACGAGCCTCGCCCTCAACATCGGCGAGCATGTCGCGCTGCACTTGAAGCTACCGGTTGCCGTGTTCTCGATGGAGATGGGCGCGACGCAGCTTGCGATGCGCCTGATCGGATCGGTTGGGCGGTTGCCTGCGCAACACCTTCGTACCGGTCGCTTGCAACCGGATGACTGGGAAAAACTTTCCGCGGCGTTGGGTCGATTGAACGAAGCGCCGATCATCATCGATGAGACAGCGGCGCTGACGGCAATCGAGGTGCGTTCGCGCGCGCGGCGGATGCAAAAGCAGTACGGCAAGCTAGGCCTGGTCATCGTCGACTACTTGCAACTGATGCAGGCATCGACGACCGGCGAGAATCGCGCGACCGAAATCTCCGAGATCTCGCGTTCGATGAAAGCGCTCGCCAAGGAGCTCAAGGTGCCGGTGATGGCGCTTTCGCAGCTCAATCGCTCGCTCGAGCAGCGTCCGAACAAGAGGCCGGTGATGTCGGATTTGCGCGAATCGGGCGCGATCGAGCAGGACGCAGACCTCATCCTCTTCATCTATCGCGACGAGGTCTACAACCCCGACACGCAGGACAAGGGTATTGCGGAGATCATTATCGGTAAGCAACGTAACGGTCCGATCGGCACGGTGCGGCTCACGTTCCTCGGCGAATACACACGCTTCGAGAGCTTCGCGCAGCCGGGTTCGTATTGAGCGACGCCTCGGATGGGAGCAGTGCGACACCAGCAGCCGACAACAATGCGCCAATGAAACCTTCAAGGAGAGTGTCGATGCATCGCACACTGTTCATCGCGCTGGCCGTACTGTCGCTGATCCTCGGCGATGATGCGCTTTCGCAAGAGACCTATCCGTCGCGCCCGATTCGCATCGTCGTGCCGTTCACGCCTGGAACCGGAATCGACATCCTCGCGCGCACACTTGGGCAGCGCGTCGCCGAAGACTGGAAGGTTGCAGTCGTCGTCGACAATCGACCGGGCGCGTCGGGCAACATCGGCACCGATGCGGTCGCGAAGGCCACACCGGACGGTTACACGCTGTTGATGACGGCGAACACGATCGTTCTCAATCGCAGTCTCTTCGAGACGATTCCCTATGATCCGATCAGGGACTTCGCGCCGATCGCGCCGCTTGCAATCGGGCGTCTCGCGCTGGTGACGCATCCTTCGCTTGGCGTCAAGAGCGTGAAAGAACTCGTCGACAAGGTCAAAGCGAGTCCCGGAACGATCAACTACGGTTCACCCGGCAACGGGACGCCACATCATCTGGCGATGGAGCTTTTCAAGTCGACCGCCGGGATCAACGTCGTGCACGTTCCGTACAAAGGCACGGCGGGCGCAGTGCAGGATCTCCTCGGCGGTCAGATTCAAGTGATGTTTCTGCCGGTGCACGTCGCGCTCGCGCAAGTCGAAGCGGGCAAGCTCGTGATGCTCGCCGCCGGCGGCACGCAGCGTGCGAGCGCGACACCGAATGTGCCTTCGCTTGCCGAAGCGATCGGCGTGCGCGACATCGACACCGACATTTGGTACGGGCTTTATGCGCCGCGCGGCACGCCGACCGATATCGTGAAAAAAATGAACGGCGCGATGAACGACAAGCTACGCAACGCGGAAGTCGTGGACACGCTTGCCAAGCAGGGATTGCAGGTGACCGGCGGATCGCCGGAAGATCTCGATCGCATCACCAAGACCGATCTCGAGCGCTGGTCGAAGGTCGTGCGCGCGGCGGGGATCAAGGCGGATTGAAATAGCGCCATCCGTTCCGACGTACGCTGTTGTTCAAGTGTTTGGCGGCGCAAACCCCGCAATACGCTTGTACTCGTCCGACAGCGCGCGAAGCTCGCGCTGCGTGATGTAGTCGTCGAGATTGTCGAATGGCCGGTCCCCGACCAGTTCCTCGACCCTGATGTTGATAAAGTCGGGCGGAAACTCGCGATTGGTGCGCACGACCTTCGTGGTCACGGGGAGCCTCGCCCGCTCGTACTCCACCAGCGCTTGACGCCAATCGCTATGTGAAGCGAGGCAATCCGCCAGCGTGCGCGCGTCGACCACCGCCTGCGCCGAGCCGTTGCTGCCACGCGGGTACATCGGATGTGCCGCATCCCCGGCCAACGTGACGGCTCCGAACGTCCAACGCCCGAGCGGATCCTTGTCGACCATCGGATACTCGAGAATCGCGTCGGCGTTACGAATCATCGCCGCCGCATCGAGCCAATCGAATGTCCAATCCGCATAGCGCGGATAGAAGTCGTCGAGCCGCCCCGGCTTGTTCCAGTCGTTTTTTTCGCTCACATCTTGCTGAATTTCACACAGCCAGTTGACAAGCTGACGACCTTCGCCGTCGATGTTCTCGACGATCGGATAAATGACCATCTTGCCGGTGAGAATCGAGCCGATGCGAAGGTAGCTTTTGCCATCGAGGATCGGAGGCATTCGCGTGATGCCGCGCCAGGTGTTGATGCCGGCGAACGCAATGGCATCGTCCGGATAAAAGCTCTTGCGAAGTGTCGAATGAAATCCATCACAGCCCACGACGATGCGCCCGCGCGTGGGGTCGATCGCATGTCCGGTCGACGTCTCCATGAGCTGCACGCTCACGCCTCGATCGTCTTGATCGATGCTCGTGCATTGCCGATTGGTGACGATGCGATCCTCGCCGAGCCGCACGACCGCCGCGCGATACAAGATCATCTGCAAGCGCCCGCGATGAATGCCGACCTCTGGCTCGGTGTAGCCAGCCGCTTTGCCGCGCGGCTCGCGATAGATGAGCTGGCCGAAACGATTGAAAAAACAGCTCTGGCTGTTCTCGATGCCAGCCGCGACGAGCGAGTCACGCAGTCCCAGCGCGGCGAATTCGCGCATCCCGTGCGGCAGCAACGTGATGCCCACGCCCAGTTCGGAAATCGTCGGCGCGCGCTCGTAGACGCGGCATGCAATCCCGCGCTGATGCAGCGCGAGCGCGAGCGTCAATCCGCAAATCCCGCCGCCGATGATGACGACGTCGTCCAAGCGAGCTCTCGGGTTACAGCACTTCCGCCGCGTGATCGGCGAGGCGCGAACGCTCGCCGCGCATCAGCGTCACGTGTCCCGAATGCGACCAGCCCTTGAAGCGGTCGACGACATAGGTCAATCCCGAGCTGCCTTCGGTGAGATACGGCGTGTCGATCTGCGCGATGTTGCCGAGACACACCACTTTCGTCCCCGGACCCGCGCGCGTGATCAGCGTCTTCATCTGCTTGGGAGTCAGGTTCTGTGCTTCGTCGATGATCAGAAACTTGTTGATGAACGTACGCCCACGCATGAAATTGAGACTCTTCACCTTGATCCGCGAGCGGATCAGATCGCGCGTCGCCGCGCGACCCCATTCACCGGCTTCATCGTCGGTCTTGTTCAAGACGTCGAGATTGTCCTCGAGCGCGCCCATCCAGGGATTCATCTTTTCCTCTTCGGTACCCGGGAGAAAGCCGATGTCCTCGCCGACCGGAACGGTGACGCGCGTCATGATGATCTCGGAATACACCTTGAACTCGAGCGTGAGCATGAGCCCCGCCGCGAGCGTTAGAAGCGTCTTACCCGTGCCCGCCTGCCCGAGCAGCGTCACGAAATCGATGTCTGGATTCATCAACAAGTTGAGCGCGAAGTTCTGCTCCCGATTGCGCGCAACGATTCCCCACACGTTGTTCTTCTGATGCGTGTAATCCTTGAGCGTTTGCAGGAGCGCGCTCTTGCCGGTGATCTCTTTGACGATCGCGTAGAACGGATTCTGTCCCGACAACTCCTGATACAGGAATTCGTTGGTCAGCAACGTCGGAACCATCGGCCCGGACAAACGATAGAGCGTGTGCCCGCCTTGCTGCCACGACTCCATCCCTTTGCCATGCTTGTCCCAGAAATCGGCGGCGAGCTCCTCCATCCCGCTGTAGAGAAGATCGGTGTCCTCGAGCACCTTGTCGTTGAAGTAGTCCTCGGCGGACAGCCCCAGCGCACGCGCCTTGATGCGCATGTTGATGTCTTTGCTGACGAGGACGACATGTCGCTTCGCATGCAGTCGCGCGAGGTGCATCACCACGGCGAGGATCTGGTTGTCGGCCTTGCCGTTCGCAAGCGACGGCGGCAGCGACACCGCGATCGTCTCGGTCTGCAGGAACATGCGTCCCGTCGCAGCGTTATTGCTTTTCTCGGCTAGTGAAATGCCGTCGCTGATGCCTTCGTGCTCGCGACCTTGCGCGTGCGTGGTGACAAGCTCGTCTAAAAAGCGTGACGCCTGCCGTGCGTTGCGCGCAACCTCGGTGACGCCTTTCTTGTTCGAGTCGAGCTCCTCCAGCACCAGCATCGGCAGATAAACGTCGTGCTCCTCGAAGCGAAACAAGCTCGTCGGGTCGTGCATCAGCACGTTCGTGTCGAGCACGAACAGCTTCGCGACGCCGGATTTGCTGGACTGGGACAGGACAGCGCCTTTGTCGGTCCGAGGCGCTTTCGGGAGGGGGACGAGCTGACTGTCGGTGGACGGTGCGGCGGGGCGCAGCTTGCGTTCGACCATGATCCTCCAGCGTTGCAAGGGACTACGGACGGCGTCACGTCAATGTAGCGGCGACGCACAGGCGGGTCAACCGCGTCGTCGCGACTGCGTGGTCTTATCTGGTCGTGCTGTTGTTACGTCGATCGCTCGCGCTTGGGTCTGCGCCGCAGCTTCGCCTCATAGATGCCGGGCGTCGAGCCCTGGATCCTGCGCGCGCCGGCCACCTTGGCGTAGAACGCCGTCGGCCCGACCCCACCGATGATCGCGTAAGCATAGCCCGCATCGCGCATCGCCGCGAGCGTGGCGAGCGTCAGCGCAGCGCCCACTCCCTGCCCGCGATCGCTGTCGTCGACACCAGCCGGACCGAAGAAGTTCTTGCGCGTGCAATCGTGGCAAGCAAAGCCGACGACATTCTTGTCGCGCACAGCAATGAAGCACGACACGGGTTGCGCTGCGAACGCGACAATGCATTCGTTCGCCCAGCCTTCGGTGAACCGCCCGCGCACGAAATCGAGCACGGTATCGCGCTCCCGGGCTTCGGGACGACGGATCGTCACACCTTGTTTTTCGGCTTCGGCGAGCGCTGCAGTCACGTCGGGCAACGCATACAAGCGCACGAGCATGTCCATGCGGCTGCCTTACAGCGTCTTCACGTACGCGAGCACCTCGTCGGCGTGGCCCGGCACCTTCACGCCACGCCACTCTTTCGCGATTCGCCCTTCGCGATCGAACACGAACGTCGAGCGCTCGATGCCGCGTACATCCTTGCCGTACATCTTCTTTTGCTTGATGACGCCAAAGCGTTGGCTCAGCGCTTCGTCGGCGTCGGACAGAAGCTCGAACGGAAACGCCATCTTGGCTCGAAAGCCCTCGTGCGAGCGCAGGGAATCGCGCGAAATACCCACGACGATTGCGCCGGCCTTGCGAAACTCATCGTGAAGGTCGCGAAACGCCGCACCCTGCGCCGTGCACCCAGGCGTGTTGTCCTTGGGATAGAAATACAGCACGACGGGATGACCGCGGTGATCGGCGAGCCGGAATTTGCCGGCGGTCGACACAACTTCGAAATCGAAAGCATCGCTCGTCGACATCAAGTGACCTCCTCAAGGACGTCGTGAGGAATCGCGACGTCGGCCAGGAATTCGTTGCCTTGCACGAACAGCGTTTCGCGGCGACCGGGCACGGTGCCGATCCCCACTTCGCTGCGCGGCAGCGTTGCGGAATCGAGCGACTCGTAGAGGGTGCGCAGTGCGACGACTTCGTAGCCTTGTGCTTTCCACCCCATCACGAGTTGCTCGAAAGTCGCGAGCATCGCGATTCCCTCGACTTCGGCGCGCAATGAGAAAACATGATCGCCGCTGGATTGCGCGGTGAACGCGAGCATCTCGTTGGCAAGTCCCTCGTCGGCGACGTGCCACGCCGACGCAAGCTCGTCGAGCGTGGGTAGCGTCGTTGGAAGCTGCACGCAGCGCACCAGCTCGCCGTTCCACACCGGCAGATGCGGCCCGACTCCACGACCATCGCTTGCATAGTCGAATCCCAAGCGCTGCGAGAAGCGCAACGCGTGCCGGCTCATTTGCCACGCCGCGGCAGCGTGCGTGCGCGGAGCTTCCCCGAACGCATCTCGATAGCGGTCGATCGCGCGCTGCATCGCAGCGGCTGTCCATGTCGCATCAGCCTCGGCGACTTCGGCGATCCAGCGACTGGCATCGTGGCCGCGCACACCTGTTTCGAAGCCCGCCTCCGCGACGGAGCTCAGCGTCGCTCGGGCACGGCGACCGATATCCATCGCGGGCCACACGCGGCGCAGCACGCGTGAGCCTGGGTCCGGGCCGAATGTGAAAAAGAACGTCGCATTGACGCCTTGACGCTGCAGCACGTCGACCAGCGCCGGCACGCCGACGCGCGTGCCCTTGAGCGTGGCGACGTCGACCTTGAGTGCGAGCTTCATGCGGGTGTTGTTGGAAGCGATTCACGATTGAAATGCCGCGCGCATTCTACCTGTCGAGGTTCATTCGCGCGCGCCCGCCACGAGCGGTGAACCAGCACCAGGACCCGTCACGATCATCGTCTCGAACAGCGCTTCGAGCTCGCGCGTGAACGTTGCGACATTGGTAAGTGGTGATCGCGCAAACGATTGCTGAATTCGACGACGTTCATCGGGCGCCGCAGTGGTCGCCAGCTTTATTGCAATGGACGCGTAATCGGCGGGCGTCTTCGCGATCCATTCATCGCGGCCACAAGCGGTGAGCAACGCCGCGCCTTGCCGCGCAACCATTGCGTCGCCTTCGAGCGTGACGACCGGCACGCCGTGCGCCAACGCGTCACAAGTCGTGACACCACCGTTGAACGGGAATGGATCGAGCGCGACGTCGACATCGTCGTAAGCCGAATGCAGGGCATCCAGCCCGACGAACGGCGCGAAATCGACACGCTCGATCGGCATGCCGCGCGCCGTCCAGCGCTCACGAATCCATTGCACGCTCGATCGTGAACGATAAGCGGAAGCGCGAAGTGACAAGCGCGCGTTGGGAATAGCGCGCAGAATGTCGCGCCAAAGATCGGCGACCTCGTCGGTGATTTTCGCGTGTCGATTGAACGACGCGAACGTCACGTAGCCCTTGCGCGCGGCGGGTGAGGGAGACTCATGGATGAGCACCGGCGCGCGATACACGAATCGGCAACGAGGCGTCAAGGCAAGGCGCTCGGTGAAGCGATCCGCGTGCGCAATCGGGGTGTGGACTGCATCGCCGATCAGATAGTCGATTGCGTCAACGCCGGTGGTGTCGAACCAATCGAGCCAGCAAGCGATGACACGCGCCGGCTTTCGCGCGAGCAGCGGCAGCCGATTCCCCGGCGAATGACCCGCGAGGTCGATCAACAGGTCGCAGTCGTCGCTCGCGATCAACGCTGCGGCTTTTTCGTCGTCGGCCGGTAGATGTCGCCACAAGTCGACCGCATTGCAAATGCGCTCTGCAGTAAGGCCACTGACCGGGTGTGCGGCATAGCAAACGAGCTCGAAGCGCGCACGATCGTGCGCTTCCAAGACCGGCAGAAAGAGGCTTGCCAGCGGTGCGTCACCAAAGCGCGGCGAAAGGTAGGCGATGCGCAGTCGCGGACGACGGCTGCCGTCACGCAATTCAATGCGCCGAGTAGACGCATGCTTCGACCACGCAACGTGCTCGGCCTTCAAAGCATCGCCGGCAAGTGTGACGCGGTCGTAATGCAGCTCGACGAGCAACGCCGAGTGGCCTGCTGCATCATCGGGTCGCAGCCGTACGGCTTCGCGCAGGTCGGCGATCGCGTCACGATGCAACGCAAGGCTCGAGCGATGCGCAGCACGCGCGAACCACGCGTGCGCATTGCCCGGTGCGATAGCGATTGCTCGCGTGAGCTTGTCGATCGCCTCCGGAAGCTCGGCGCGCTCGCCGTGCAGCAGGCCTGCACGCAAGACTGCTCGCGCATCGTTGGGCGTCAATCGCGACGCATGCGCCCAGGCATTGAGCGCAGCCTCGCCGGCGCCGAGCGCGTTGCGGGCCTGTCCCAAGTTGAACCACGCCCCTGCGGTGTCCGGCGCACGCGCGAGCAGCGCTTCCCAATGCGCACACGCGGTGCCAGGGTCCCCGCTCGCCGCGCACGCCAACGCCGCAAGATGATGCAACATGAGAACGTCCGGAAAGGCCACGACCGCCGCCTCGAGAAGCGGTCGAGCTGCCGCTGCATCGCCGGCGCGCCGCAGCATTTCGCCCCGCAGCGCCGAAGCGCCCGGGTCATTTGCTTCGGTGTCGCTCAGCGCGAGCGGAATCGCGGACGGATCGCGGTCCGATAAGAGCGCGGCGAGTGCTACGGACGTCAGCATGCGGGGGCGCGAACCATTCGTGTGACCCATGATGTCACGTTCGGATGTAGAGTCGTCGCTGTCGTGACACCGCCTGACATCGTAGTCGCCGAGCCCGCCGACATCCCCGTCGTGCAGCAGCTTGCGCACGAAATCTGGCTTGCGCACTATCCCGGAATCATTAGCGTCGAGCAGATCGATTACATGCTGGCGCGGGGCTACGCGACACAAGCGCTCGAGCGCTATCTGGAAGAGACCGGCGCGGGTCTAGCGCTCGCAAAAGTTGCAATGAGGCCGGTCGGTTTTGCCGCGTGGTATCGCGCGGCGGCAACCACGAAGCTCGACCGCCTGTACGTGCTTCCCGCGTTTCAGGGGCGCGGTATTGGTCGCGCCATGATCGAGCACATCGAGCGCCAAGCGCGCGCCGACGGTGCAACGCGACTCGTCCTCAACGTCAACAAGCGCAACGCATCGACCATTGCGCTGTACCGACGATGTGGCTTCGCTGTCGACGAGGAGGTAGTGGTCGACATCGGGGAGGGCTTCGTGATGGACGATTACGTCATGGGTAAGCCGCTCTGAATCGATCCGACCTGCGATAATCGCAAAAGCTACGCAAACAATCGCGCGCATCCCATGCCGAAGCCGCTCACGCTCTACGACAACTACGCGCGCACGCTTCGTACGTTCGAGCCGCTGCATCCTTCAGGTGAAGTGGGGATGTACACCTGCGGCCCGACGGTGTACGACTATCAGCATATAGGCAACTTCCGCACGTTCCTGTTCGAGGACGTGCTGAAACGCACGCTTGTCTTCAACGGTCATCGCGTCCGGCACGTGATGAACATTACCGACGTCGGCCATCTCACTTCCGATGCCGACACCGGTGAAGACAAGATGGACAAGGCCGCGCGCCTCACCGGTCGCAGCGCATGGGAGTTGGCACAGCTTTACACGGACTCGTTTCTCGCCGACATGAAAACGCTCGGCATTCTGAACCCGACGATCCTGTGCAAAGCGACCGATCACATTCCCGAGCAGATCGCGTTCATTCGCGACATCGAGGCGAAAGGCTTCACGTACACGACGTCGGACGGGGTGTATTTCGACACCAGCCGCCAGCCCGACTACGGATTTCTCGCGCGCCTCGATCGCGAGGGACTCGAGCCGGGCAGGCGCGTCGAGGTGGGTGAGAAGCGCTCACCGACCGATTTCGCATTGTGGAAATTCAGCCCGCCCGGCGAGAAGCGACAGATGGAATGGGACAGCCCGTGGGGCGTGGGTTTCCCCGGCTGGCACATCGAGTGCTCGGCGATGGCGGAGAAATACCTCGGCGACTGGTTCGACATTCATTGTGGCGGCGAGGACCACATTCCCGTGCATCACACCAACGAGATCGCGCAAACCGAGGCGCGCGCAGGAACGCGTCTCGCGAACTTCTGGATGCACGGGTTTTTCCTGCTGACCAACGACGCGAAGATGGCGAAGTCGGCTGGCCAGTTTCTCCGCGTCGAAGCGCTTGTCGAGCGCGGTTACGATCCGCTCGCGTTTCGCTATCTATGCCTCACCGGCCATTATCGAACTCAACTCAATTTCACCTGGGAGGCGCTCGACTCGGCAGCGATCGGACTTGCGCGCATGCAACAAGGCTTTCATGCCTTGCCGGATGCTGCGGCGAAGCCCGACGCAAAGCTCGTCGAGCGTTTTTTGGACGAGATCAACGACGATCTCAACATGCCGCGCGCGCTCGCGGTTGCGTGGGAAACGCTGCGCGGTGACGCCGAGCCCGCCATCAAGCGCGCGACGCTTGCAAAACTCGACGACGTGCTGGGCCTTGGCCTCGCACAATGGCAGCCGAAGTCGATCGAAGCGCCGGAAGCTGCGAAAGCGTTGGCGAACGCGCGGGCAGAAGCACGCAAGCGTCGCGATTTCGCTGAGAGCGATCGATTGCGCGCCGAATTGGCGGCGCTCGGTTGGGATGTTGAAGACCGCGCGGGCGGTTACACACTGAAGCCACGCGCAGCGACTGTCGAACGATGAAGCTTGCAACACTCGACGACGGCACGCGCGACGGACGCCTGGTGGTCGTCGATAGGACGCTATCGCGATGCGTCGCAGTGCCCGAGATCGCGCGCACGCTGCAAAGCGCGCTGGACGACTGGATTCGAAATGCCCCCGCGCTCGATGCGATCAGCGAAGCGCTTGATGCCGGCTCGCTGCCCGACGCGTTCGCTTTCGACGAGTCGCGTGCGCTGGCGCCGCTGCCGCGTGCCTATCAATGGGCAGACGGGTCGGCTTACGTCAATCACGTCGAGCTCGTGCGCAAAGCCCGCGGCGCGACGATGCCGGCCGAGTTCTGGACCGACCCGTTGATGTACCAGGGCGCGTCCGATCACATGTTGGGCGCGCGCGCCGACGTCGAAGTGGGTGACGAAGCTTGGGGGATCGATTTCGAAGGCGAGGTGGCGGTTATCACCGGCGACGTTCCCATGGGAACCGCTGCGGCCGATGCGCTTCGCCACGTTCGCTTGCTGATGCTCGTCAACGACGTGAGCCTCCGCAATCTTATTCCGGCCGAATTGGCAAAGGGGTTCGGATTCTTTCAATCGAAGCCCGCGTCAGCGTTCTCGCCGGTTGCGGTGACACCTAACGAACTGGGCGATGCGTGGCGTGACGGGCGTGTGCATCAGCCGCTCGTTTCGCATCTCAATGGCGCGTTGTTCGGTCGACCGAATGCAGGCGTGGACATGACGTTCAACTTTGCGCAATTGATCGCGCACGTCGCAAGGACGCGTGATCTCGTGGCGGGGAGCATCGTCGGTTCGGGCACGGTGTCGAACAAGGAGCAGGGCGGTCCGGGGCGGCCGGCGGCCTCGGGCGGCGTCGGCTACTCCTGCCTCGCCGAACAGCGCACCGTCGAAACCATCGTCGGCGGAAAGCCGTTGACGCCGTTCCTTCGCTTCGGCGACCGCGTGCGAATCGAGATGCTGGACGGCGCAGGCCAGAGCATCTTCGGGGCGATCGACCAGCGGATCGTGCCCGCTCGCTAGTGTCCCGAGACTCGGGACACTAAGAGCGCTTCGTCGCTCGACGCATCGCTTCGCGCCCCTTTCGGCGCGCTTCGTCGTATCGCCATTTCCCGCGCCCCGCGCAGCCGCCACAATCCGCTCAACGAATCTTGCGGGGCAGTGAATCCGAAACGGGCGCTCCCCGCATCCAAGGTTTCAGAAGGCGGCGAACAGGCGGGAACTTATCCGCGGCGCGGCCCGAATACGCTAAAGACGAGGGAACCATGACCCACTACGACACCAAACGCTACGCCCCATTGTTTGCCACGGGCGCCGTACTCATTTCAGCCGCTGTGATGGCGGTGACCGTCGTGCTGCCAGCGAAGACTTCGCCGGCGCCGGCAAGCGCCTCCCACATTGAAGTGTCGATCGAACCCGCTCGAATCGAAGTCGTCGGCGTGCGCACTGCACGCGCGCAAACGAACGCGCATGTGAACGAGGCCGCAAGGCCAGTCAGCTGACGCTCAATGTCTCCCGGCGCTTCCGCAGTCCCCCGCGGAAGCTACGCATCGGGCCGCACGCATCAAGCGTCGCGGCCCGATGTCTTTGGGGGCGACGTTCTAAACGAATATCAAGATGAGCCACGCTGCCCTACCGCTCGTCGGCGACTTCGCCCCTCGATCATCGAAAACCAGCGATTCATCGGTTGGCCGTTGAGACACGTCAGGTCGCTCGACACAATCGAATCCGAACTCACACGACGAAGCATCGAAGCTTTGACCGACTCATTTACGGAGAACATGATGAACCGCTATCACGCCCCGCGCAGTGCGCCGTTGATTGGACTCGGGGCGGTGCTTGCGTCCTGCGCAGTGATGATGCTGGCGGTCTACCTGCCTTCGCGGCTTCCGCCGGATGCACGCGTGGTCGCGCGCTTCGCGCCGATCGAAGTCGCGATCGAGCCGTCCACGATCGAGGTCGTCGGAATTCGCTCGCAGTTCACCGCCGAGGGGACGCTCGTACCAGTCTCGTCCGCCACGCCGAGAAGCTGACGCCAACGAATCACTTCACCGCGTCGGTCTTCATCGGCTTCGGTGGCGTTTCGACGGCCTCGGTCTTGATGCGCTCGACCTCCGCGATCACCTGCGCACCAAGCAACAGCACGATCGCGCCGATCTCGACCGACAACAGCGCGATGATCGCGGTGGTCAGCGATCCATAGACGAGTTGGATCTGCGACATCGTCGAGTAGTAGAGAACCAGCACGTGCCGCGTCACTTCCCATAACAAGCCCGCCGTCACGCCGCCAATCAGCGCGTGACGAAGCTTCAACCTTCCCACCGGCATCACGAGATAAATCGCGGTGACGAGCAATATCTCGCCGCCGACACCGATGAGATACAAAAGCGCCGTCGACGGCGCCGCGAGCGAGATCAGATCGCCGAAGATGCGCACGTCGTGCGTTGCCATGCGCTGCAACGCTCCCGACACGATCGTCACGATGAAAAGTCCCGTGGCGAGAAACAGCATGAAAACGTACGGCATCACCGCCGACACGACGAAACGCCGTCGCCGGACCTTGACGCGATGGAAAAAGATCACCGACATCGCGTTCTCGAGCACGGTGAACGCGAGCGCGGAGAAAAAAATCATCGTGATAAGAAGCACTCCGCCGACGATCTCGCGATGCAAAAGGAACGTTCGCAACTCGGCCACCAGCGCAGCGGATTGCCCTGGTACGACGAACTCCAGATACTGGCCCAGCGTCTGTAGTAGCGCGTCTTCGGGCACCACGTGCGACAGAACGATCGCGCTCAAAATCAGCAACGGAATCAGCGAGAGCAACGCGTAATAGGCCACCGCGCCGGCGAGCAGCAGTCCCTGGTTCGCCTTGAACGCTTTCAGGACTCGCAGCGTGAATGCGAGTGGATGGACCGGAAACGGGTTGCCGCTTTGACGCTTGCGGGCCATGCAAGACGATCAGATTCGCTCGATACGGCCGGTATACAGAACGGGTCCGGTGGGGGCGCCGGTCGGCGAGCCGCCCGCGGGCTCGAGGCTTATCGCGAGCGCTGGAATGCGCTCGAGCGCAGAGGGCGCTAGACGCATGCGAACAGTGCCCGACGATGGAATCACGCCGAGCGAGCGCGGCGGCAGACCTTCGGGCAGCGCCCACAACTCGAGCGCGCGGTCCGGCGGAACCGTCGCGGGCGCAACGGCTTTGAGTGTCAGCTCGCGCTCGTCGGGACCGGTCGTTGCGATCCATGCCGGGCGTACGCTGCCGCCGGCCAGGACGACCACCACACTGGGTCCCAGGCTGTTGACGTGAGCCGTGAAATGAGCGACGCCAAGTCCGATCGTTGCCAGTGCGCTCGTCACTGCAAGTCCACGCCAGAAACGCAAGCCGGTCCACCACGAGGTCGCGGCCGGGTCTTGCGCGCTGATGCCAAGCCGCTTCACGATGCCGTTCCACACGCGTGGCGACGGTGCGACCGGCGTTGCCGCCAGCGCGAGCTGACCGAGGCGCTGCTCCCAGCTTGCAATGGCGGTCGCGACGCGCGCGTTGCGCCGCGCTTCTCGCGCGAGTCGGCGGCGGGCACGCGAGGCAAGCGTGCCGAGCGCGTACTCGGCTGCGATTTGCTGCAGTCGTGTTTCGCGATCGGCTCGTCCGAGGTCCATAGCGTTAACGGGCGTCGCTTATCTCGTCACGCCGGCGCGGTCGAGGCATTGCCGCAACCGCTCGAGTCCGCGGCGCACCCACGACTTCACTGTTCCGAGCGGCTCGCGCATGTGCGTGGCAAGCTCAGCGTGGGTCAAGCCCTGAAAGAAAGCGAGAGCGATCGCCTGGCGCGCGCCGCCTTCGAGCAATTCGACACACTCACGCACTTTCGCTGCGTCCGCCCCTTGCAGCAAGAGCTCCGCCGGTGTCGCGCTACCCGCTGGAAATTCGAGATCGTGATCGTCGTCAGACGTCATCGGGATCGTGTCCAGCTCACGCCGGCGCAGTGCATCGAGGCAGCGATTGCGCACGATCGCCGAGAGCCAGGTGAGCGGCTGGCTCTTGTCGGGCTGATAGCTTCCAGCGTGATGCCAAATCGCCACATAGGTTTCCTGGAGCACGTCCTCGGCGGCCGTCGTCTCCTTCAGCATACGGATGGCGACCCCGTACAGATGCGGAGAGGTCGCGATATAAAGCTCCTCGAACGCCCGGCGGTCGGACAGCGCCGTCCGCGCCAGAAGCTGGGCGAGGCGCGCGTTGCGCTCGCTGGTTTCAGCGGCCGTCATGGTTTGGCCGCTCGCCGCTCGTGACGCCACAGGACGTCGTTCTTGCCTGAGGTACGGTTGAGAGAGCGCGCGAGCACGAACAACAGATCCGACAAGCGGTTCAGATAGCGGCGCGACGCATCAGTCACGGGCTCCCCGTCCGCAAGATGCACGAGCGCGCGCTCGGCGCGGCGACAGACCGTGCGCGCGACGTGCGCCAACGCGGCGGCACGCGTGCCGCCTGGAAGCACAAACTCCTTCAACGGTGCGAGGTCCGCGTTGTAGCGCTCGACCGCGCGCTCGAGGCGTACGACGTGCGCATCGCTCACGGCGGTGTGCCCGGGAATCGAAAGCTCGCCGCCGAGATCGAACAGATCGTGCTGCACATCGGTGAGCTCGTCGGCAATGGCGGCCGGCAGCGATTCGGCCGCCAGCACGCCGATCGTCGAATTCAATTCGTCGATGCAACCGATCGCGTCGATGCGTGGCGAGTCCTTCGGTGTACGGCTGCCGTCACCGAGGCCTGTCGTGCCGGCGTCGCCGGTGCGGGTGACGATCTTGGAAAGACGGTGCCCCATGGTCGCGAGAGTCTGTTCTTATGGGCTCGCTACGGTCCTGGGCCGATCGCGCGCGGGTGCTAGCATACGCGTTGACGCGCCGTCCCGCCGCGTCGCCTTGCAAACGATGCGAGCGAATCCCTTCGACCGCGATCTCGATCGGAACACGGCGAATTACGCGCCGCTGACTCCGCTGTCGTTCATCGATCGCACCGCCGCGATCTGGCCGGAACAAGTCGCGATCATTCACGGCAATCGGCGCGCGACCTGGGCACAGACCTATGCGCGTTGTCGTCGGCTCGGCTCGGCGCTGCGACGACTCGGCGTGGAGCCCGGCGAAACGGTGGCGGCGATGCTTGCCAACACACCCGAGATGGTCGAGATGCATTTCGGCGTGCCTATGGCGGGGGCGGTTCTCAATACGCTGAATACCAGGCTCGATGCGGACTCGATCGCCTTCATGCTCGACCATGGCGAAGCGAAAGTGCTGGTCACCGACACCGAGTACGCGCCGATCGTGCGCGCGGCGCTCGCCAAACGCGCGGTTAACCCGCGCGTCGTCGATGTCGTCGATGCGCTCGGTCCTGCAACCGATACGAATGCACGACTCGGCGAATGCGACTACGAAGCGCTGCTGGCAACCGGCGACGAGGCGTTCGCGTGGGAAGCTCCGGCAGACGAGTGGCAGGCGATCTCGCTCAATTACACGTCGGGCACGACGGGCAATCCCAAAGGCGTCGTTTATCACCACCGAGGCGCGTATCTCAACGCGATCAGCAACATCGTCGACTGGTCGATGCCGCGCCACTCGGTGTATCTGTGGACGCTGCCGATGTTTCATTGCAACGGCTGGTGCTTCGCCTGGACGATGGCGGCGAACGCGGGCACCAACGTGTGTCTGCGGCGCGTCGAGGCGCAAGCGATCTTCGATGCGATTCGCGCGCATCGCGTCACGCATTACTGCGGCGCGCCGATCGTTCACTCGACACTGATCAACGCACCCGAAGCGATGAAGCAGGGCATCACGCACAAGGTGTCGGGATTGGTCGCCGCTGCTGCCCCACCCGCTGCAATGATCGAAGGCGCCGAGCGCATGGGCTTCGACATCACGCACGTGTACGGCCTCACCGAAACCTATGGCCCGGCGAGTGTGTGCGCGAAGCACGAGTCGTGGAACGCGCTCGACATCGGAGCGCGCACCGAGCGCAACGGCCGTCAGGGCCAGCGCTACACGATGCAGGAAGGCATGACGGTGATGGACCCGCAGACGATGCAGGTCGTTCCTGACGATGGCGAGACGATGGGCGAGATCATGTTTCGCGGCAACATCACGATGAAGGGCTATCTCAAGAATCCGCAAGCGTCCGCGGAGGCTTTCGCAGGCGGCTGGTTTCACACCGGCGACCTGGCGGTGTTGCAACCCGATGGTTACGTCAAGATCAAAGACCGCAGCAAAGACATCATCATCTCCGGCGGCGAGAACGTGAGCTCGCTCGAAGTCGAGGATGCACTGTATCGGCATCCGGCGGTGCTCGCTGCGGCGGTGGTCGCCAAGCCCGATCCGAAGTGGGGCGAGACGCCGTGCGCGTACATCGAATTGAAGCCGGGTGCGTCGGTCAGCGCCGAGGCGATCGTTGCGCATTGCCGAGCCCACCTCGCCGCGTTCAAGATTCCGAAGTCGATCGAGTTCTGCGAGCTCCCCAAGACCTCGACCGGTAAGATACAGAAGTACCTGCTACGGGAGCGGGCGCGCTCGACGAGCGCGATCGAATAGGGTGGCAAGAATGAACAAGCGGGCAGATGCGAGCGAAGTTGCGAGCGACGACGTTGTCCTGACGAGCATCGCGTCGGGTGTCGCACGGCTCACGCTCAACCGCCCGCGCCAGTTCAACGCGATTTCGATGGAAGTGCTCGACGCGTTGCACTCGGCGCTCGCGCGGATCGCGAGCGACGAGAGCGTTCGCGTGGTCGTGCTCGCGGGCAATGGCCAGGTGTTTTCGGCCGGCCACGACTTGAAGCAAATGATGGCCAATCGCAACGAAGCGTTCATCGGCGCGCTGTTCAAGCGTTGCAGCGAGGTAATGCTTGCGATGCAAGCGTTGCCACAGCCGGTCATTGCGCGCGTGCATGGCGTGGCGACCGCGGCGGGTTGTCAGATCGTTGCCGCGTGCGACCTGGCGATCGCTTCGAGCGAGGCGCGCTTCGCGACGTCGGGTATCAATTTTGGATTGTTCTGTGCGACCCCGGGTGTTCCGGTTTCGCGCAACGTCTCTCGCAAGCGTGCATTCGAGATGCTTTTCACCGGCGAATTCATTGATGCGGCAACCGCCAAAGATTGGGGTCTTGTCAACAGCGTCGTGCCGCCGGACGAGCTCGACGCCGCAGTCGAGCGTTACGCAGCGGTGATCGTCGGCAAGCCGCGCGCGGTCGTTGCGGCTGGCAAAGCGCTTTTCTATGAGCAACTCGAAGCGCGCCTTCGAGACGCCTACGACCTCGCGAGCTGCTCGATCACGCGCAACATGCTGGGCGATGACGCGGCCGAGGGCGTCGGCGCGTTCATCGACAAGCGCAAGCCGAACTGGTCGTGACAGCTATGGAGTCGACGGTCGGCGACACGATCCTGGAAACGCGCGGGCTCACCAAGGAGTTCAAGGGCTTCGTCGCGGTCAAGGATGTCGATCTCAAGATCCGCCGCGGCACGATTCACGCATTGATCGGCCCCAATGGCGCCGGCAAGACAACCTGCTTCAATCTCCTTACCCATTTTCTGACGCCGACGCGCGGCCAGATTTTTTACAACGGCCGCGAGATCACCGGATCGCGTCCGGCCGACATCGCACGCATGGGCCTGGTGCGCTCGTTCCAGATTTCGGCGGTGTTCCCCAAGCTGTCGGTGCGCGAGAATGTGCGCATCGCATTGCAGCGTCATCGCGGGGGCTCGTTCGATTTCTGGCGTCCCGAGCGCGTGCTGGATGAGCTTAATGCGCGTGCCGAAGCGCTGATCGAAGCCGTGGGTCTGACGGGCTATGGGGCAACGCCGGCCGGCGAGCTACCGTATGGACGCAAGCGTGCGCTCGAAATCGCGACCACGCTCGCGCTCGAGCCCGAGATGATGCTGCTCGACGAACCGACCGCGGGAATGGCGCACGAGGACGTCGAACGCATCTCGGCGTTGATCAAGCGGGTGGCTGCGAATCGCACGGTTTTGATGGTCGAGCACAACCTGTCGGTCGTGAGCACGCTGTCGGATCACATCACGGTGCTCGCGCGCGGCGAAGTGCTGGCGGAAGGCGACTATCGCACCGTGAGCCAGCATCCTTCCGTCGTCGAAGCGTATCTGGGGACCGCGCATGCCTGAAGGAGCGAAGCCCCTGCCGTCGTCGGCTCCGCATTCTCCGGCGGCGCCGCTGCTCGCGGTGCGCGGCCTCAATGCCTGGTACGGCGAATCGCACGTGCTCCATGGCGTCGACTTCGACATTCGTCCCGCTGAAGTGGTGACGCTTTTGGGTCGCAACGGCGCGGGAAAAACCTCTACCTTGCGCTCGATAATGGGTATCGTGCCGCGGCGCGAAGGATCGATCGTGTTCGACGGCAACGAAACGATTCGCTACGCGAGCAATCGCGTCGCCCGGCTCGGCATCGCCTATTGTCCCGAAGAGCGGGGAATTTTTTCGAGTTTGAATGTCGAAGAGAACCTGCTGCTGCCGCCGGCCGTCAAGGCGGGCGGGTTGTCGGTCGAGCAGATCTTCGAGTTGTTTCCGAACCTCAAGGAGCGTCTCAAGAGTCAGGGCACGAAGCTTTCAGGTGGCGAGCAGCAGATGCTCGCGATCGGACGCATTCTTCGTACCGGCGCGCGCCTGTTGCTGCTCGACGAACCGACCGAAGGATTGGCGCCGGTGATCGTGCAGCAGATCGGGCGCACGATTCAGCGACTGAAGAAGGAGGGCTTCACGATTCTTCTGGTCGAGCAGAACTTCAGGTTCGCAGCGACGCTCGCGGACCGGCATTACGTGATGGAGCATGGCAAGATCATCGACATGATTCCAAACGCGGAGCTTCAGGCAAACATGGCGAAGCTCCACGAATATCTGGGTGTTTGATTCCACTGATCGTCGTTCCAATGGAGGAGTTAGCATGAAGTCGTTCAAGCAATCACTCGTCGCGCTGGCGCTCGCAAGCACGTTCGGCGTGACCGCCGCGCAGGCGCAGATCTCCAATAACGTGGTGAAGATCGGCGTGCTGACCGATATGTCGAGTCTCTACACCGACCTGACCGGCGCGGGCTCGGTGCAAGCCGCTCGCATGGCGGTCGAGGACTCGGGCATCGAGAAGCGCGGCGTTAAGGTCGAGATCGTCAACGCCGACCACCAGAACAAGCCCGACGTCGGCTCGCAGGTTGCGCGCCAGTGGTACGACGTCGACAACGTCGACGTCATCGTCGACGTGCCGAATTCCGGCGTCGCGCTCGCCGTGAACCAGATCACGCGCGACAAGAACAAGGCGTTCCTCGTGTCGGGCGCGGCGTCGTCCGACCTGACCGGCAAGGCGTGCTCGCCGAACACGATTCACTGGACGTACGACACGTGGATGCTCGCGAACGGCACCGGCAACGCGATCGTCAAGACCGGTGGCGACAGCTGGTTCTTCCTGACTGCGGACTACGCCTTCGGCCATGCGCTCGAGCGCGACACCGAAGCGGTTGTGATGAAGAACGGCGGCAAGGTGCTCGGCAAGGTGCGCCATCCGCTGAACAATCAGGACTTCAGCTCGTTCCTGCTGCAGGCGCAGGCGTCGAAGGCGAAGATCATCGGGCTCGCGAACGCGGGCGGCGACACGACGAACTCGATCAAGCAGGCGGCCGAGTTCGGCATCGTCAAGGGCGGTCAGAACCTGGCGGGGCTTCTCGTGTTCATCACCGATGTCCATGCGCTCGGCCTGCCGACGGCGCAGGGCCTGATCTTTACCGAGACGTTCTACTGGGATCGTGACGATGCGGGACGCGCGTTCGCCAAGCGCTTCGCAGCCGCGAACAAGGGAATCCATCCGACGATGATCCACGCCGGCGTGTACGCCTCGCTGCTGCATTACTTCAAGTCAGTCGAGGCGCTGAAGAGCGACGACGGCACGAAGGTGATAGCGCACATGAAGTCGCAGCCGACCGACGATCCGCTGTTCGGCAAGGGCACGATCCGCGTCGACGGCCGCAAGCTCCATCCGGCGTACCTGGTCGAAGTGAAAAAGCCCGCCGAGTCGAAGGCTGCGTGGGACTACTACAAGATCCGCGCGACGATTCCGGCGGATCAGGCGTTCCGGCCGTTGGCGGATGGTGGTTGCTCGTTGGTGAAGTAGGTTAGTCCGTCGCGTCGATTCACATTTCGACATGGCGATAGGCATACCGACGCGACGGACTAACTCCCCGCGTTCGAGCGTCGCGGTACTCGCGACGCTCAACGCGGGGTCGCCTGTTGAGCGTCGCAAAAGCGGCGACGCTCGAACAGGCGGTGGGCTGAGCATCGCGCCATGACTGAGATCTTTGGCATCCCTACCCAGGCGCTGTTCGGCCAGCTTCTCATCGGCCTTATCAACGGCTCGTTCTACGCGATGCTGTCGCTCGGCCTCGCGGTGATCTTCGGGCTTCTGAACATCATCAACTTCACGCACGGCGCGCAGTACATGATGGGCGCCTTCGCCGCGTGGTTCCTGTTGACCAAGCTGGGGCTGGGCTATTGGTGGGCGCTGCTGGTCGCGCCGCTCATCGTCGGTGCGACCGGCATCGTGATCGAGCGCACGATGCTTTCGCGGCTCTACAACCTCGATCATTTGTACGGTCTGCTGCTCACGTTCGGCCTCGCGCTCGTCATTCAGGGACTGTTTCGCAACGAGTTCGGCTCGTCGGGATTGCCCTATACGATCCCGAAGGAGCTCTCTGGCAGCTACAACTTGGGCTTCATGTTCCTGCCGAAGTACCGCGCGTGGGTGGTTCTGGCTTCACTCGTCATCTGTCTTTCGACCTGGTACGTGATCGAGCGCACGAAGCTCGGCGCGTACTTGCGCGCCGCGACCGAGAATCCGACGCTCGTGCGCTCGTTCGGCATCAACGTGCCGCGAATGATCACGCTGACTTACGGCTTCGGCGTCGCGCTCGCGGCAATCGCCGGCGTCATGGCTGCGCCGATCTATCAGGTGAGCCCGCTGATGGGTGCGGATCTCATCATCGTCGTATTCGCCGTCGTCGTCATTGGCGGCATGGGCTCGATTATGGGATCGATCGTCACCGGATTCCTGCTCGGCGTCGTCGAAGGACTCACGAAAGTGTTTTATCCGGAAGCATCGAACACGGTCATCTTTGTTGTAATGGTTATCGTGCTGATCCTGCGACCGGCGGGACTGTTCGGACGCGAGCGCTGATGAGCACGCCTTCGGTTCCTGCACCGTCGCCACCGGTTGCGCTCGACGAGCCGCGGGGTGGCGCGTGGCGCGCGATGCTCTTCATGGCGGCGCTGTTTGCGATCGCGCCGTGGCTCGGTTTGTATCCGGTCTTCATGATGAAGGCGCTGTGCTTCGCGTTGTTCGCGTGCGCTTTCAATCTTTTGATCGGCTTCGGCGGATTGTTGTCGTTCGGGCACGCGATGTTTCTCGGCACTGCAGGTTACGTGTCGGCGCATGCGGCGAAGGTCTGGGGTGTCCCGCCCGAGGCCGCGATTGCGCTCGGCACGCTCGCATCGACGTTGCTTGGTGTCGTCACCGGATTGATCGCGATCCGTCGCCAGGGCATCTATTTCGCGATGATCACGCTCGCGATCGCGCAGATGATGTTCTTTTTCTATCTGCAGGCAACTTTCACGCATGGTGAGGACGGGATTCAGGCGGTGCCTCGCGGCCGGCTGTTTGGAATTCTCGACTTGTCGCAGCCGATGGCGATGTACTACACGGTGCTCGTCATTTTTCTCGCGGGGTTCGCGCTCATTTATCGCGTGATCCATTCGCCGTTCGGGCAGGTGTTGAAAGCGATCCGCGAAAACGAGCCCCGCGCGATCTCGCTCGGCTATGACGCCGATCGCTATAAGCTCCTGGCGTTCGTCTTGTCGGCCGCGCTCTCGGGACTCGCGGGCGCGACCAAAGCGATCGTCTTCCAGCTCGCATCGCTCACCGACGTGCACTGGACGATGTCCGGTGAGGTCGTGCTGATGACGCTGTTGGGCGGCATGGGCACGATTTTCGGTCCTGTCGTCGGCGCGTTCGTCATCATTTCACTCGAGAATTATCTCGCGCCTTTCGGCCAGTGGGTGACGATCGTCACCGGTGTCATCTTTGTCGTGTGCGTGCTCGCGTTTCGTCGCGGCATCGTGGGCGAAATCGCGGCGTGGATGGAACGCCGGCGCGGCTAGCATTTTCGCGAGCGCTCGTGCTCGCGTTCGCGTGCCTGGCGCTCACCGCGCAAGGCGAAGCGTTGATCGTCGGCGCTGGATGTCGCGAAGGCCAAGTGCATGGCGAATGGAAGCTCGGCGCACCCGACGGCTCGGCTCGCGCGATTGGTGCATTCGCAAAAGGCAAGCGCACCGGATCGTTCATCTTCTGGAGCCCCCGCGGCATTCGCATCGCCCACGTGCCCTACGAGGACGGCTTGAAAAACGGCACGCTGGCGCTCTGGCACGAGCGTGGCGCACCTGATGGCGCGAGCGCGCAGTGGCTCGAGGCGCCTTACGCGCACGGCGCCATCAACGGCATCAAGCGAAGCTGGTATCGCGATGGCAAGCTACGCTCCGAGGACCGCTACGCGGCCGGCCAGCTGATCGAGGCGAAGGCGTGGGACGAGCGGGGCCGACCATTGCCGGATGACGCAGCGCGACAACGCGCTCGGGCCGACTTCGACGCCGAGCAAGCCCTTTATCTTCGCCTCGACAAGCTGATCGAAGCCAATCTCCCGCACTGTCCGCCGAACGGGCCGGCCCGTCCGCAGTAAGATGGCAGCGCTTGCCGCCCGGCGCGAACCGCCGCGACCCGGCGCGAAACCACTTATTCGGGGGAATGGCCATGCGAAATGCCGTGCGCGTAAGCGCGCTTGCCGTTGGACTCTTGGCGCTGTCACTGGCGCCGCTTGCATCTGCGCAGGATCTGAAGATCGCGATGGCGGCCGACGTAACGTCGGCCGATCCGCACTTTTTCAACCTGTTTCCGAACAACAACATCGCCGAGCACGTGTTCGACAAGCTCGTGCAGATGGACGCCGATTCGCGAATGATTCCCGGAATCGCGACGTCGTGGAAAGCGCTCGACGACAAGACCTGGGAGTTCAAGCTTCGCAAGGGGGTCAAGTTCCACGACGGGAGCGAGCTGACCGCCGACGACGTCGCGTTCTCGATCGATCGCGTCGCGCAGATTCCGAACAGCCCGGGCCCTTTCGTCGCTTACACGAAAGCGATCGTTGCGAAAGAGATCGTCGATCCGTACACGATCCGATTCAAGACCGCTGCGCCGCATCCGTTGATGCCGAACGACCTGTCGACGATCTATATCGTGAGCAAGAAAGTCGCGACGGGTGCTACGACCGAGGACTTCAACTCGGGCAAAGCGACGATTGGCAGCGGACGCTACAAGTTCGTGCGCTATGTGAGCGGCGATCGCATCGAGTTGACGCGTAACGACGGCTATTGGGGCGACAAGCCGGGTTACGAGAAGGTCACGTTCCGCATCGTCAAGAACGAAGCGGCACGCGTCGCAGCGCTCCTGTCGGGCGATGTCGATGCCATCGAGCAGCCGCCGACCGCCGATCTCGCGCGCCTTCGCTCCGACCCGAAGTTCACCGTCACCTCGAAGATTTCGCATCGTGTCATCTATTTCAACTTCGATCACCTGTCGCGCCAGAGCCCGTTCGTCACAGCGAAAGATGGAAAGCCGCTCGACAAGAATCCGTTGCAGGACATTCGCGTGCGCCGCGCGATCAGCAAGGCGATCAACCGTCCCGCGATTGCCGATCGCGTGATGGAAGGGCTCGCTACGCCTTCGGGTCAACTGGTCTCGGAGAAGTTGTTCGGGCACAACCCGTCACTCAAGGCCGAGGCCTATGACCCGGAGGGTGCGAAAAAACTGCTTGCCGAAGCCGGCTATCCGAACGGCTTCAACGTGACGATTCACGGTCCGTCGGGACGTTATGTCAACGACGAGAAGATCGTGCAGGCCGTCGCGCAAATGCTGACGCGCGTCGGCATCGTGTCGAAAGTCGAGACTGCGCCGATGGGCCCGTACTCGGGGCGTGCGTCGAAGCAGGAGTTCAGCTTCCACATGGTCGGCTGGGGCGCATCGACCGGCGAAGCAAGCTCGCCATTGCGCAGTCTTCTGGCGACGTTCGATCGCGACAAGGGGCTCGGGGCCGTGAACTGGGGCCGCTACAGCAACGTGAAAGTCGACTACGTGATCGAGCAGGCGCTGCAACAGGTCGACGACACGAATCGCGCGCAAATGCTGCAGCAGGCGACCAAGATGGCGATGGACGATCTTGGCATCATGCCGATCCATTTCCAGTACACGATCTGGGCGACCAAGAAGGGCGTTGCTTATGTGCCGCGCACCGACGAGTACACGCTGGCGTTTCAGTTCAAGCCCGTGAAAGGGCAGGCCGGTTGAGGATCGAGGATCGAGGGAAAACGGGGAGTCGTCTCGAAGTCGCTGAAGCTCCCTCGCTCCTCGCTCCCATCCCCGCTTTTCCGCACTCCCATGCTCGTTTACATCATCCGCCGCAGCCTCCAGAGCATTCTCGTTCTGATGGTGATGTCGGTGATCGTGTTTGCGGGCGTCTATGCGGTCGGCAATCCGATCGACATCCTGATCAATCCGCAAGCCGATCAGATCGATCGTGAGCGCGCGATTGCAGCGCTGGGCCTGGACAGGCCGCTGTATGCGCAGTACCTGACGTTTCTTTCCGGCGCGTTCACGGGCGACTTTGGCAAGTCGTTCGTGCACGCGACCTCGGCGCTGGGACTCATTCTCGAGCGCATGCCGGCGACGATGGAGCTCGCGCTCGCGGCGATGCTGATCGCGATCCTGCTCGGCATTCCGCTCGGGCTTTGGGCGGGACTGCGGCCGAATTCAGCCGCAGGACGAACGATCATGGCAGGCTCGATTCTCGGCTTCTCGCTGCCGACGTTCTGGGTCGGGTTGATGCTGATCATGGTTTTTTCGGTGATGCTGGGCTGGCTCCCAAGCAACGGACGCGGTCCGACGACCGAGATTTTCGGCATTCCCGTGTCGTTTCTCTCGGTCGAAGGCTGGCGGCATCTAATCATGCCGGCGACCAATCTCGCGCTCTTCAAGCTTGCGCTCTTGATTCGTCTTACGCGCGCCGGCACGCGCGAGGCGCTGTTGCAGGACTATGTGAAATTCGCGCGCGCTAAGGGACTTAGCAATGCGCGCGTGATCGGCGTGCACGTGCTTCGCAACATCCTGATCCCGATCGTCACCGTGATCGGGCTCGAGTTCGGCTCGGTGATTGCGTTTGCGATCGTCACCGAAAGCGTCTTTGCCTGGCCCGGCATGGGCAAGCTTCTGATCGATTCGATCAACTTCCTCGATCGCCCGGTTATCGTCGCTTACCTGCTCGTCATCGTGTCGATTTTCATTTTCATCAATCTGATCGTCGACTTGCTTTATTCGGTGCTCGATCCGCGCGTGCGCTTGACCGAGAGTTTGGGCTGACGATGGCGACGATTCCCGCATCTGCTGACGCAACCGAGCCGACGCGTGCCGTCGAAACGCCGGCGCGGCGGTTGTGGAGCGACTTCATCGCCAATCCGATTGCGGTGTTCGGCCTTGGTTTGTTCTCGGTAATCCTGTTTCTTGCCGTGTTCGCGCCGCTGATCTCGCCGCAGAATCCTTACGACCTGGCACAGCTCGACATCATGGACGCTCGCCTGCCGCCGGGATCGACGTCCACCGAAGGCCATTATTTCGTTCTCGGTACCGACGACCAGGGCCGCGACATGCTGTCGGCGATTTTTTACGGATTGCGAATTTCACTCGCGGTCGGCGCCACAGCCACGCTGTTCGCATTGATGATCGGATTGACGCTGGGCTTGACCGCTGCATACATCGGCGGGCGCATCGAGACGATCATCATGCGCATCGTCGACATTCAGCTCTCGTTCCCGGCGATCTTGATCGCGCTGATCCTGATCGCGGTGCTGGGACAAGGCACCGGCAAGGTGATCACCGCGCTGATCACGATCCAATGGGCGTACTACGCGCGCACGGTGCGTAGCGCAGCGCTCGTCGAGAAACGCAAGGAATACATCGAGGCCGCACGCTGTCTCGCGTTGCCGCCTCCGACGATCGTGTTTCGTCATCTGTTGCCAAACTGTTTGCCGCCGTTGATCGTCGTCGCGACCGTACAGGTGGCAGCGGCGATCGCGCTCGAGGCGACACTCTCTTTCCTTGGCCTCGGACTGCCGATCACCGAGCCTTCGCTCGGGCTTTTGATCGCGAACGGCTATCAGTACCTTTTGTCCGGCAAGTACTGGATCAGCTTCTTTCCGGGCCTGGCGCTGTTGTGCACGATCGTCAGCATCAATCTCGTCGCCGATCAGCTTCGCGACATCCTGAATCCACGCCTGCAGCGATGAGCGACGCGCTGCTGCTCGAGGTGTCCGGGCTTCGCACCCACTTTTTCACGCGGGCGGGGGTGGTGAAAGCGGTCGACGATGTCTCGTTTGCGCTCGCGCGCGGCGAAGTGCTGGGACTCGTCGGTGAATCGGGCTCGGGAAAGTCGATCACCGGCTATTCGATCATGGGCCTCGTCGATGCACCCGGTCGCATCGTCGAGGGCAGCATTCGTTTCTCGGGTCGCGAGCTCGTCGGGCTCGATCCCGAGCAGATGCGCAAGCTTCGCGGCAATCGCATCGCGATGATCTTTCAGGATCCGATGATGACGCTGAACCCGGTCATGCGCATCGACCGGCAGATGACCGAGGCGATCCTCGCGCACGAAAAGGTGAGCGACAAGGCGGCATTGGCGCGCGCTCGCGAAGCGCTCGTCGCCGTGGGTATCCCGTCGCCTGATGAGCGACTGCAAGCGTATCCGCATCAATTCTCCGGTGGCATGCGCCAACGCGTCGCCATCGCCATCGCGCTCTTGAATCGCCCCGACTTGATCATCGCCGACGAGCCGACGACCGCGCTCGACGTCACGATCCAGGGACAGATCCTCTACGAGATGCAAAAGCTCACGCGCGAAACGGGCGCCGCGCTGATCTGGATCACGCACGATCTTTCGGTGGTCGCAGGGCTCGCTGACCACGTTTGCGTCATGTACGCAGGACGCATCGTCGAGCATGGCAGTTGCTACGACGTGCTGACAACGCCTGCGCATCCCTATACGCAAGGCCTTCTCGACTCGGTGCCGTCGCGCAATCCCCATGGTGCGCGGTTGCGGCAGATTCCCGGCATGACGCCGTCGTTGCTTGCGCTGCCAACCGGGTGTTCGTTTCGCGAGCGTTGTGCACGCGCAGGGGCCGCTTGCATCGAAGCGCCCGCGATGCGCGCAGTCGGCCACGAAGGTGCACATCGCGGCACGCGTTGTCACTATCCGTTGATCGAGGCCACCGGCATCGCTGCATGAACGTCGCAACGCAATCCGCGACGACGCTTCCGTCGGACGCTGCCGCGCACCTCGACCTCCCGCCGGGCGTCGCGCTCGTGGAGTTGAAAGAAGTATCGAAGCGCTTCGTCAAGTCCCTCGACGTCGCAGCGAAAATCGGCAATGCACTCGGCGCCAACGCGCGCGAAGAGATCGTGCACGCGGTCGACCGTGTGTCGTTGAAAATCGAGCCGCGCGAAGTGGTCGGTCTGGTCGGCGAGTCGGGCTGCGGCAAGTCGACGCTGGGCCGCCTCGCAGTCGGCTTGCTACCGCTGTCGTCCGGCGAGCGCTACTGGAAGGGAACGCTCCTCGGGTCGCTGCCGCCGGCGCGCGCACGCGAGCTGCAACTGTCGATGCAAATGATCTTTCAGGATCCGTACGCATCGCTCAATCCTCGTCGTCGCGTTGTCGATATCGTGGGTGAGGCACCGGTCGTGCACGGTCTCATCACCAAAAGGCAGCAAACCGAATATGTCGGCCTGCAATTGAATCGTGTGGGTCTCGATCCGACACTCATGCGCCGCTTTCCGCATCAGTTTTCAGGCGGTCAGCGCGCACGCATCGGCATCGCGCGCTCGCTCGCGGTGCGCCCCGAGTTTCTGGTGTGCGACGAGTCGGTTGCAGCCCTCGACGTGTCGATTCAGGCGCAAGTGTTGAATCTGTTCATGGAATTGCGCTCGGCTCTCCGGCTCACTTATCTCTTCATCAGTCACGATCTTGGCGTCGTACAGCACTTGAGCGATCGAGTGGTCATCATGTATCTCGGCCGCGTCGTCGAAAGCGGTCCCACGCTCGAGTTGTTTCGCGCGCCCAACCATCCTTACACGCAGGCGCTGCTGGCCGAGGTCGGCAAGGTCGAGCCGGTGAAGCGCGCGTTCGTTCCGGTGTCAGGCGAAATTCCCTCGCCGCTCGCGCCTCCGCCCGGCTGTCATTTCCACCCGCGTTGCCCGTATGCAATGCCGCGCTGCCGGGAAAGCGCACCACCCTTGATCGACATTGCGCCGGGACGCAAGTCCGCGTGCTGGTTGAACGAGCAGAGCGCGTGAGCGAAGCCTTCCGTCGCCACGAGCCTCGCGCCGCGCCGATTCCGCTGGTGCTCGACTCGCCGCATTCAGGCGAGCGTTATCCCACTGATTTCGATCACGCGCCGCCGCGCGAGCTCGTGCGTCAGGCCGAGGACACGCATGTCGCGCGATTGTGGTCGAGTGCTTGCGACCTTGGCGCAACGCTGATCGAAGCGCTGTTTCCGCGCGCGTACATCGACGCCAATCGAAGCCTTTCCGACATCGATCCTGCGCTCCTTGAAGACGAGTGGCCCGAGCCGATCGCGCTATCGCACAAGACCGAGCTTGGCGTGGGGCTCGTATGGCGTCTCGCGCGAGGAGGCGTTCCGATGTATGCGCGCAAGCTGCGCGCGCAGGAAGTGCGCGATCGCATCGACTCCTGCTGGCGTCCTTATCACGCAGCAGTCGGGCAAGCGCTCGACGAGCGGCATCGCCAATTCGGTGCGGTGTGGCACATCAACTGTCACTCGATGCCGGCGGTGGGCGATGCGCTCTCCGATGATCCCGGGCGCACGCGCGCGGACTTCGTGCTCGGCGATCGCGACGGAACAACGTGCGCGCAATCGTTTACCGAACTCGTCGCGCAAACGCTGCGTGGGTTCGGGTACAGCGTCGCGATCAACGATCCCTACAAAGGCGTGGAGCTGGTGCGAAAGCATGGTCGCCCCGATGAGCGGCGCCACAGCCTGCAAATCGAGATCAAGCGCACGCTCTACATGGACGAGCGCACGCTCGAGCAAGACGCGGGTTATGCGACGCTCGAACGTGATCTAAGTCGATTGACCGCTGCGCTCGCCTCGTATGTCGAAGCCGAGCTGCGGCAGTCATTCGACTCTCGAGCTGCTGCTGCCGAGTGACGGCCGCCGATGGCTGCTTTCACCATTCTGGCGTCGGTGGCGGCGAGCCGGTTAAACTGTCCTTGGCCACAGGCGTCCACTTGATCTCAAATCGGCGCTGCCAAGCTCACCCTGGAGGAGACATGACCAAGCATCCGTTTCGCGCAATGCTGCGCGTGTTCGCGTTCGCGCTCGCCTTCGTTCCGCTGATCGCGCCTGCGCAGAACTATCCGAACCGTCCGATCACGTTCATCGTGCCGTGGGGTGCAGGCGGAGGCACCGACACGACCGCACGCTATTTCGCCGCAATGCTCGAAAAAGACCTGGGCCAGCCGGTGAACGTCGTCAATCGCACCGGCGGCAGTGGTGTGGTGGGTCATTCGGCAATTGCAACCGCACCGCCAGACGGCTACACGATCGGCATGATCACCGTCGAGATCTCGATGATGCATTGGCAGGGGCTGACCGATTTGGCGCCGGCGTCGTACACGCCCTTGGCGCTCGTCAACGCTGACCCGGCCGGCTTTACCGTCAAAGCGGATTCACCATTCAAGTCGGTGAAGGAAGTGCTCGATTTCGCGAAGGCGAACCCCGGCAAGTTGAAAGCTTCCGGCACGGGGCAGGGTGGCATCTGGCATCTCGCACTCGCCGGCTTGCTGAACGACGCGAAAGTTCCGCAGAGCGCGATTCCCTGGGTGCCGAGTAACGGCGCAGCGCCCGCGATGCAGGATCTTGCCGCGGGTGGCGTCGACATCGTGACCTGCTCGCTGCCTGAAGCGCGTGCGTTGATCGAGGCTGGCAAAGCAAAGCCCCTCGCGGTGATGGACAGCAAGCCGACGCCCCTGTTTCCCAACGTTCCAACGATGAAGGACGCGGCGGGAAGCGCATGGACCGTGTCCGCCTGGCGTGGCATTGCGGGCCCGAAAGGACTGCCCAAGGACGTCGAGACCAAGCTCGTGGCTTCGATCAAGAAGATCTGGGACAGCAAGGAGTTCAAGGACTTCGCAACCAGCAAAGGCTACGGCGTGGCGTGGGCGCCGCAGGCCGAGTTCGCATCGTTCATGGCGAAAGGCGACGCCGAGATGGGAGTCGTGATGAAGGCGGCCGGCCTCGTCAAGTAAATGCATTTGGCGTCGAACGCGCAGTGTTGAAGTGCGTGTTCGACGCCGATTACGGCAATGAAAATCAACGACGCGATCTTCGGCGCGCTGTTCATCCTGCTTGGCGTCGTCGTGCTCGTGCACGTGCAATCGTTTCCGCGCATTCCCGGCCAGCAGTACGGGCCGGGACTGTTTCCGGGCTCGATTGCCGCGGGCTTTGTCATCTGCGGCGTGCTGTTGGTCGTCAACGGCATCCGGCATCGCCACGAGCGTTGGTTCTCGCTCGGAAAATGGGCACGCGTGCCATCGCGCGTGCTCGCGCTGCTCGCCGTTTTCGGAGGTGTCGTTCTCTATATCGTCGCTGCGGAGCGCGTCGGATTCCTGATTATCGCGCCGCTGGTGCTGCTGCTGTGGCTGCGCGCATTCGGCGTGCGCTGGGGCACCGCGATCGTTACCTCGATCGTGACGACGCTCATCATCTGGTACGCGTTCTACAAGCTGCTTCGCGTGCCGTTGCCGTGGGGTGTGCTGACGCGCTGGGCGTTCTAGTGTGGACGCAATAACCCAAGCCTTCGCGCTCGTCTTCAACCTGCAGACGATGCTCGTCATCGCCGGCTCGGCGTTGTTCGGATTGTTCGTCGGCGCTGTTCCGGGACTCACCGCGACGATGGCGACCGCGCTGCTGGTTCCGGTGACGTTCTTCATGCCGCCGATTCCTGCAGTCGCAGCGATCGTCACGGCGACCGCGATGGCGATTTTTTCGGGCGACATTCCCGGGTGCTTGCTGAGAATGCCGGGCACGCCGGCATCGGCCGCGTACACCGACGAGGCGTATGCGATGACGCGCAAAGGTCAGGCCGAGCTCGCGCTCGGCGCCGGCCTCGTGTTCTCCGCCATCGGCGGTTTGTTCGGAACGGTCGTGTTGATTGCGTCTGCGCCGATTCTCGCGGAATTCGCGCTTAGGTTCAGCTCGTTCGAATATTTCTGGCTGGTGCTGCTCGGCCTGACCTGCGCGATCGTCATCACGGCCGAGCAGCCGTCGAAGGGCTTCGTGTCGCTGTTGATCGGGCTTGCCATCTCGACAGTCGGGCTTGGCAACCCCGCGGGCTTCCCCCGCTTCACCTTCGGCAGCATCGACCTCACCGGTGGCATCGGCATGATTCCGATGATGATCGGCATGTTCGCGATCTCGGAGATCATTCGCTACGCCGTCGACACGGCGCCTGCGCTGAAGATCGTCGACCAGCCGATTCACAACGTGTTCAAAGGGATGGGTCGGCTGGCGGTTCGCTATTGGAAACAGATTCTGCGCGGCAGCGCGCTCGGAACGCTCATCGGCGCATTGCCCGGTGCAGGGGCGGACATCGCGGCGTGGATGTCGTACGCGATCAGCAAGAAGACATCCAGCGAGCCGGAGAAATTCGGTACCGGCCACGTCGAGGGCATCATCGAAAGTGGATCGGCGAACAACAGCGCGTTGGCAGGCGCCTGGATCCCTGCGCTCGTATTCGGCATTCCGGGCGACTCGATCACTGCGATCGTGATCGGCGTCCTTTACATGAAGAACATGAACCCTGGGCCGACGCTGTTCACGCAAAATCCGCAGAACATCTACGCCGTGTATATCGTGTTCATTCTCGCGAACCTGATCATGATTCCGCTTGGATGGTTGTGCATCAAGGTCGCGAAGCAACTCCTGCGCGTGCCGCGCAGCGTGCTGATGCCGATCATCCTGCTGTTCTGCATCGTTGGCTCGTTTGCGATCAACAACACCGCGTTCGACATTACCGTGATGCTGATCGCGGGCGTGGTCGCCTACGTCATGGAAGAGAACGGCTTCCCGGTCGCGCCGGCGATTCTCGGTGTCGTGCTCGGGACGATGCTCGAGGAGAACTTCGTTACCTCGATGATCAAGGCCGAAGGAAGCTTCCTTGCATTCTTCGAAAGGCCGGTCGCAGCGACGCTTGGCGTGTTGACGCTGGCCGCGTGGTTCCTGCCGCCGCTGATCCGGCAACTCCGAAGGACTGCGGGCGCGTAAGCGTGGGCCACGCTATAATTACCGGTTTAGGCGACAAACCCTCGCCAGGGATCGAAGAATGCGCGGCAGGGTGATCGTCGGCAACTGGAAGATGAACGGCGGGATCGCGGCCAACGAAAAGCTCATCGCCGCACTTTTGCCGGGTTGGCGCGCAATGGCGGATCGAAAGCTCGCGGTGTGCGTTCCGTTTCCCTATCTCGCGCAAATGCAACAGATGCTGAACGGCACTTCGATAGCGTGGGGCTCGCAGGACATCAGCGGCCACGCGTCCGGTGCATACACCGGCGAAGTGTCGGGTCCGATGTTGGCGGAGTTCGGATGCACGTATGCGCTAGCCGGGCATTCGGAGCGGCGGCGTTATCACCGCGAGTCCGACGCCGAGGTCGCGGCAAAAGCCCGTGCAGCGCTCAACGCGAGCATCACGCCGATCGTGTGCGTCGGAGAGACGCTCGACGAGCGCGATGCGGGTGAGACAACGAAAGTCGTGAGCCGACAGTTCGACGCCGTCGTGCGAGTCATCGAGTCGCGCATCGGCGATACGGTGATTGCGTACGAGCCGGTCTGGGCGATCGGCACGGGACGAACGGCATCGCCTGCGCAGGCGCAGGAAGTGCACGGTGTGTTGCGTGAGCGGTTGAAGCGGAGCGGCGCCGAGAACGTGCCGATCCTCTATGGTGGAAGCGTTAAGGCCGCGAATGCCGCGGCACTGATGGCGATGCAGGATGTCGACGGAGCGTTGGTCGGCGGAGCGTCGCTCGATGCGGATGAACTTCTGGCGATCGCGCTCGCGGATTGAGGCGCTGCGCCGCAGGACTGGAAAATGGCTTTTCTCGAACCTTTCTTGCTTGTGCTGCACGTTGTCGTTGCGGTGGGCATTTGCGTCCTGGTGCTGCTGCAACACGGCAAGGGCGCGGACATGGGCGCGGCGTTTGGCAGCGGCTCGTCGGGCAGCTTGTTCGGAGCCGTTGGTTCCGCGAACTTCTTGTCGCGCTCGACTGCAGTTCTCGCGACGGTGTTTTTCATGTCGAGCCTCGGCTTGACCTATCTCGGCGCGTCGACGCGCAGCGCGCCGGTGGGTGTCGAGAAAAGCATCATGGACTCGCAGACGGCGCCGAAGGCAGGCGACGTTCCCACAACGCCGACACCGCCCGCGCCGCAGAGTGCGCCGCAGGGTAAGGTGGGGGAGGTACCGAAGTAGTCACGCCCACGTGGTGAAATTGGTAGACACGCTGTCTTGAGGGGGCAGTGGCGAAAGCCGTGGGAGTTCGAGTCTCCCCGTGGGCACCATGATCTCTGGCGATTGGTTCCGCGATTGATTCCTGGTGTGGTGAGTCAGTAATTCGCTGTGCAAGTCGGGAGCATCGCGCCAACTTGCTAAAATAAGCGTCTGGTTGCTTCCAAGTCTCGGCGCCCTCGAAAGCGAGGCATTCGCCGATGATCTTCGACGGCAGCTCGGGCAGCGGCGATGCTTGACCAATACTTCCCGATCCTCCTTTTCATTCTCGTTGGCCTTACGATCGGCGGTGTATTGCTCGGCGTAGGTCGACTTGTCTCGCCCAATCGACCCGACCCGGAAAAGCTTGCACCCTACGAATGCGGATTCGAGGCATTCGAGGATGCGCGAATGAAGTTCGACGTGCGCTATTACCTCGTGGCGATTCTGTTCATCCTGTTCGACCTCGAGATCGCGTTTCTTTTTCCATGGGCGGTCGTGCTGCAGGAGATCGGCTTTTTCGGTTTCGCGTCGATGATGGTGTTTCTAGCAATTCTCACCATCGGCTTCATCTACGAGTGGAAAAAAGGTGCGCTCGAGTGGGAATGATCCGCTCTCGCGCCTGATCCAACGCATATGGCCATCGAAGGCGTACTCGAAAAAGGCTTCGTCACGACGACGCTCGACAGCGTCATCAACTGGGCGCGCAACGGTTCGATGTGGCCGGTGACCTTCGGCCTCGCTTGCTGCGCCGTCGAAATGATGCACGCAGGTGCTGCTCGTTATGACCTCGACCGCTTCGGTATCGTGTTCCGCCCGAGCCCGCGTCAATCCGATGTGATGATCGTCGCAGGAACGTTGTGCAACAAGATGGCGCCGGCGCTTCGCAAGGTTTACGACCAGATGGCGGAGCCGCGCTGGGTTATCTCGATGGGCACGTGCGCGAATGGGGGCGGCTACTATCACTATTCGTACTCGGTCGTGCGCGGCTGCGATCGCATCGTGCCGGTCGACGTATATGTGCCGGGGTGCCCGCCCGCCGCTGAAGCATTGCTCTACGGCATCCTGCAGCTTCAGAACAAGATCTGGCGCACGAACACGATCGCGCGCTGATGACGACGACGAGCGACGCGCTGGCGGCGGTGGTCCGGCAGGCGCTAGGCGAGCGTGCGCTTGATGTTCTCGTTGATCGCGGCGAAGTGACCGCTGTCGTGCGCTCCGCCGAGCTCGTCGCGACAATGACAGAATTGCGCGACCGCTCCGAGCTTCGCTTCGAGATGTTGATCGATGCCTGCGGCGTTGATTACTCGTCGTTCGCGAATCTTCCATGGGAAAGGCAGCGCTTCGCCGTTGTCTACCACTTGTTATCGCTTGCCCACAACCGGCGGCTTCGCGTGCGCGCGTTCGCGGATGACGATGATTTCCCGGTTGTGCCTTCGCTCGTCGACGTATGGCCCGCGATCAACTGGTTCGAGCGCGAGGCGTTCGATCTGTACGGCATCGTGTTCGAGAACCATCCCGACCTGCGACGTCTTCTGACCGATTACGGATTCGTCGGCCATCCGTTTCGCAAGGACTTTCCGATTTCCGGTTATGTCGAAATGCGCTACGACCCCGAGCAGGCGCGCGTCATCTATCAGCCGGTGACGATCGAGCCGCGCGAAGTCGTGCCGCGCATCGTGCGCGAAGAGAAGTACGCGGATAGCGAGTGAAGCGAATGCGGAGCGAGGGTATGGGATTGAGGAACGAGGGGGCGGCGGTGGTATGCACGCATAGAGCCGAGGTCGTGGATTTGCAGGTTGTGTTCGTTGCTGCCGGCGCGATTCACGCTGGCGCCCCCTCGCTCCTCGCTTCTCGCTCCTAATCCCGCACTCCAAACGACAAATGGCCGAAATCCGCAACTACACCATGAACTTCGGTCCGCAGCACCCCGCGGCCCATGGCGTGTTGCGCCTCGTGCTCGAGCTCGACGGCGAAGTGATCGAGCGAGCCGATCCGCACATCGGACTTTTGCATCGCGCGACCGAGAAACTCGCGGAGACCAAGACCTACATCCAGTCGCTCCCCTACATGGACCGGTTGGACTATGTCTCGATGATGTGCAACGAGCACGCGTACTGTCTTGCGATCGAGCGGCTGCTCGGGCTCGAAGTGCCGGTGCGCGCGCAGTACATCCGCGTGATGTTCGACGAGCTGACGCGCCTTCTGAATCATTTGCTGTGGCTCGGCTCGCACTCGCTCGACGTCGGTGCGATGACGACCTTCCTTTACGCGTTTCGCGAACGCGAAGACCTGTTCGACATGTACGAGGCGGTTTCGGGAGCGCGCATGCATGCGGCGTACTACCGGCCGGGCGGCGTCTATCGTGATCTGCCCGATCGCATGCCGCAATACGAGGCGTCCAAGTTTCGTAGCGACCGCGAAACTACGCAGCGCAACGAGAATAGGCAGGGGTCGCTGCTCGATTTCATCGAGGACTTCACGAATCGCTTTCCGGGCTATGTCGACGAGTACGAAACACTTCTCACCGAGAATCGCATCTGGAAGCAGCGCACGGTCGGCATAGGTGTTGTAACCGCCGAGCGTGCGATCGCACTCGGCTTCACTGGCCCGATGCTGCGCGGCTCGGGCGTTCCGTGGGATCTTCGTCGCAAGCAGCCCTACGAAGTCTACGATTCGATGCAGTTCGAGATTCCGGTTGGCGTGAACGGCGATTGCTACGACCGTTATCTGGTGCGCATGGAAGAGATGCGGCAAAGCAATCGCATCGTCAAGCAATGCATCGCGTGGTTGCGTGAAAATCCGGGTCCGGTGATCGTCGACAATCACAAGGTCGCGCCGCCATCGCGCGAATCGATGAAGACGAACATGGAAGAGCTGATTCACCACTTCAAGCTCTTCACCGAAGGCATGCACGTTCCCCCGGGCGAAGTGTATGCAGCCATCGAGCATCCGAAAGGCGAGTTCGGCGTCTACATCATTTCCGATGGCGCCAACAAGCCGTATCGCGTGAAGCTTCGCGCGCCGGATTATGTGCATCTCGCCGCACTCGACGAGATGTCGCGCGGACACATGATCGCGGATGTGGTCGCGATCATCGGGACGCAGGACATCGTGTTCGGGAGCATCGACCGATGATGAGCGGCGCCGGGCCGTCCCAAGCCGCGAATTGCGCCCCCTCGGGGGGTTGGGGGTCGTTATGACCGGCAATATGGTGAATCTCGACGTCGTCGAGCTGGTCGCCGAGAGCCACGGCGAGAATTTCGCGTCACGGGAAGCTCGCCTCGGCAAGCTGATCGGCGCACGCCAATTGGGCTGCACGCTGATCGTCGTGCCGCCGGGGAAGCGGAGCTGCCCGTTTCACAGCCATCGCGCGAACGAGGAGATGTTTCTGATCCTCGAAGGCACGGGATCGCTTCGTTATGGCAGCAGCGTCGTGCCGGTGAAAAAGGGTGACCTGATTGCATGTCCGACCGGCGGCCCGGAAACCGCGCATCAGCTCGTGAATGATTCTGCAGCCGACCTTCGCTATCTCGCGTTCTCGACCAAGCTCGAACCCGAGGTTTGCGAATATCCGGATTCGGACAAGGTGCTCGCGTTCGACGGCTACGGCGAGCGCTCCGCGCACGCAAGCAAGCTCGGCATCATGGTGCATCGCTCGTCTGACGTCGATTATTGGGACGGCGAGTCATGATGGCGGCACTGCCCACCAAGCTGATGTCGGCGGAGTCGCTGCAGCGTATCGACCGCGCAGTCGCGAAATATCCCCCGGATAAGAAGCAGTCGGCGGTCATGGCGGCGCTTACGATCGCGCAGGATCAGTTCGGCTGGCTGTCGACCGAAGTGATGGATGAAGTCGCAGCATATCTCGGCATGGCGCCGGTGGCGGTGTACGAAGTCGCGACGTTCTATGCGATGTACAACGTGCAGCCGGTCGGGCGCTTCAAGTTGACGATCTGCACGAATCTTCCGTGCGCGCTGCAGGGCGCGACCGAGGCAGCCGAGTATTTGAAACGCTGTCTCGGTGTGCAATTCGGCGCAACGACGGCGAATGGAGCATTCACGTTGAAGGAAGGGGAGTGCTTCGGCGCGTGTGGCGACGCGCCGGTGGTGCTCGTCAACGACAAGCGCATGTGCGTGAAGATGGTTCCCGCGGCGCTCGATTCGCTTCTCGATGAGCTCGCGCCCGAGCGTGGGTCCGTGTTGAGATGAACGCGCCCGGCGAGTTCCTCGACTACGGCCCGGACGCGGTGTTGATGGCGGGTCTGAACGGCCGCAATTGGCGGCTCGCCGATTATGTGCAGCGCGGTGGCTATGAAGCACTGAAAAAAATTCTCGCCGACAAGATTGCGCCTGAACAAGTCGTCGCCGAAGTCAAGAAAAGCGCGTTGCGAGGCCGCGGCGGGGCCGGCTTCCCGACCGGACTCAAGTGGAGCTTCATGCCGAAGCAGTTCGCCGGCGACAAGTACGTCGTGTGCAACTCCGACGAGGGCGAGCCCGGCACGTTCAAGGACCGGGACATTCTTCTCTACAACCCGCATTCGGTGATCGAGGGAATGATCATCGCAGGCTATGCGATGGGTTGCACACGAGGCTACAACTACATTCACGGTGAGATCTGGGATATCTACGAGCGCTGCGAGGAGGCGCTCGAGGAAGCCTACGACGCAGGCTTTCTCGGCAAGAAGATTCTCGGCAGCGATTTCACGTTCGATCTATTCAATCATCACGGCTTCGGCGCCTACATCTGCGGCGAGGAGACTGCGCTACTCGAATCGCTCGAAGGCAAGAAAGGCCAACCGCGCTTCAAGCCGCCGTTTCCGGCGAGCTACGGTCTGTACGGCAAGCCGACGACGATCAACAATACGGAAACGTTCGCAGCGGTCCCATGGATCATGCGTAACGGTGGCGATTGGTTCGCGGGCCTCGGCCGACCGAACAACGGCGGCACCAAAGTGTTTTCGGTTTCAGGTGATGTCGCACGCCCCGGTAACTACGAAATCAAGCTCGGCACACCGTTTGCGACGCTGCTCGATCTGGCCGGCGGGATGCGCGATGGCAAGAAGCTCAAGGCAGTGATTCCCGGCGGCTCGTCGATGCCGGTGTTGCCTGCCGACATCATGATGGCCACCGACATGGATTACGACTCGATTGCGAAAGCGGGATCGATGCTGGGCTCGGGTGCGGTCATCGTGATGAATGAAACGCGGTGCATGGTGAAGTGCCTGCTGCGTTTGTCGTATTTTTATTACGAGGAATCCTGCGGCCAATGCACACCGTGCCGCGAGGGCACCGGCTGGCTTTGGCGCGTCATTGATCGCATCGAGCATGGCAAAGGTCGTCCCGATGATCTCGATCTTTTGAATTCGGTCGCCGACAACATCCAGGGGCGCACGATCTGCGCGCTCGGTGACGCCGCCGCGATGCCGGTGCGTGCGTTCATCAAGCATTACGCCGACGAGTTTCGCCATCACATCGAGCACGGCTGCTGCATCGTGCCGGATTACGTTTAGATGGCCGCGATGCTCAACCTCGAAGTCGACGGCAAGCCCGTGCAGGTGCCCGCGGGCAGCACGGTGATGGATGCCACCAACAAGCTCGGCGTCTATGTGCCTCATTTTTGCTACCACAAGAAGCTTACGATCGCCGCGAATTGCCGCATGTGCCTCGTGCAGGTGGAGAAGGCACCGAAGCCGCTGCCCGCGTGCGCAACGCCTGCAACCGAGGGCATGAAAGTCTTCACCCACTCGGAGCTTGCGGTCGACGCGCAAAAGGGCGTGATGGAGTTCCTGCTGATCAATCATCCGCTCGACTGCCCGATCTGCGATCAGGGTGGTGAATGTCAATTGCAGGATCTCGCGGTTGGTTACGGCGCATCGCAATCGCGCTACGACGAGCCGAAGCGCGTCGTGTTCGAGAAGTATCTCGGCCCGCTCATTTCAGCGGCAGAAATGACGCGTTGCATTCATTGCACTCGCTGCGTGCGCTTCGGTCAGGAGATTGCCGGCGTCATGGAGCTCGGCATGGCGGGCCGCGGCGAACACGCAGAGATCATGACGTTCGTCGGGCAGACGGTCGACTCCGAGCTCTCCGGCAACATGATCGACCTGTGCCCCGTCGGCGCGCTGACCAGCAAGCCGTTCCGCTACTCGGCGCGCACGTGGGAGCTTTCGCGTCGCAAGAGCGTTGCGCCGCACGATTCACTCGGCAGCAACGTGATCGTGCAAGTCAAGGGCAACGACGTGATGCGTGTTCTACCGCTGGAAAACGAGTCGGTGAACGAGTGCTGGCTTTCCGACAAGGATCGCTTCAGCTACGAGGCGCTCGATTCCTCGGAGCGATTGACAAGCCCGCTGATCAATGAGGGTGGCACGTGGGTCGAGGTGAATTGGGCGAGCGCGCTCGAGCGCGTGGCGCTGGGGCTCAAATCGATCGTCGAGCGTCATGGACCGACGTCGATCGGAGCGCTCGTCTCGCCACATTCGACGCTGGAGGAGTTGACGCTTGCAGCGCGACTGATGCGCGGGCTCGGCTCGGACAATATCGACTATCGCCTGCGACAAACGGATTTTCGCGCCGACCAACCCGGCGCGCGTTGGCTCGGGATGCAGGCCGTAGAGCTCAACACGCTCGATCGCGTGCTAGTGATCGGAAGCTTTCTTCGTAACGACCATCCTTTGATCGCGCAGCGCTTGCGCCAGGCCGCGAAACAGAAAGCGCGCATCATGAAGCTATCCGCGGTCGATGACGACTGGCTGATGCCGATCGCGCACAAAGCGATCGTGCAGCCGTCGCTGTTGCCCGCCGTGCTCGCCGACATCATCGCTGCGGCAGCGCACGCCGTCGGTAAGCCGATCCCGCATACCATTGAACAATCGGATCGCGAAGTCCAACCCGAGGCGCAAGCAATCGCAACCGAGCTTGCATCCGGCGAGCGTCGCGCGATCCTGCTCGGCAATCTCGCCGAACAGCATCCGGACGCTTCGCAGATTCACGCACTCGCGCAAGCGCTGGCCGACCTCACTGGCGCGACGCTGGGTTTTTTTCGCGACGCGGCGAATAGTGTTGGCGCTGACATCGCGCAGGCGCGACCGCTCGCGGGGGGGCTCAATGCGCAAAGCATGATCGCCGATCCGCGGCGCGCTTATCTCGTGCTGAACGCGGAAGCCGAATTCGATTTCGCGAATCCGGTCGCAACTCGCGCAGCGCTCGAGCGCGCCGAGATGGTCGTCGTGATGAGCCCGTTCAAGCATGGCGCCGCGTACGCCGATGTGATGTTGCCGATCGCGCCGTTCTCGGAAACGTCGGGAACATTCGTCAATTGCGAAGGCCGCGTGCAAAGCTTCCGCGGAAGCGCGCCGCCGCGTGGTGAAACGCGGCCCGGGTGGAAGGTGTTGCGGGTGCTGGGAACAATGCTCGGATTGCCTGGCTTCGATCTCGACAGCTCCGCGCAAGTCCGCGACGGAATCGTGCCGCCGGGAAGCGATATCAGTTCGAGATTGGACAACCGCACCAATGCAGCGGTCGCGGCGCCTTCGCGAGCACCCGCGGCCACCGAGCGCGCCGCCGACATTCCGATTTATTTCGCCGACGCGCTCGTGCGTCGCGCGCCTTCGCTGCAAAAAACCAGGGACGCGCGACCACCGCGCGCACGCGCACATCGCAGCCTGCTGGATCAGCTCGGGATCGAAAGCGGTGCACCGATTCGCATTCGCCAAGGTAATGGCGAGGCCGTGATCGTCGCGGAAATCGATGCGACGGTACCGCCAGGTGTGATTCGACTTGGCGCCGCCCATCCGTCGACGTGTTCGCTCGACGGGCTCTCGGGTCCGGTCACCGTCGAGCGAGCCTGATGGATGCGATGCTCGCACCGGTGCAAAGCTTTTTCGGACCGCTTTGGATGCCGCTGTGGACGCTCGCCAAAATTCTGACGATCTCGATTCCGCTGATTCTTTGCGTCGCGTATCTCACCTACGCGGAGCGCAAGGTGATCGGCTACATGCAGGTGCGCATCGGTCCCAATCGCGTCGGCCCGCTCGGCTTGCTGCAGCCGTTCGCCGACGTCTTGAAGATGCTGTTCAAGGAGATCATCGTTCCGTCGGGCGCGAACCGGTGGCTTTTTTTCATCGCACCGATGCTCTCGCTGGCGCCCGCGCTTGCCGCATGGGCGGTCGTTCCCTTCACCGACACCCTGGTGCTCGCGAACATCAACGCGGGACTCTTGTACATCCTAGCGATGACCTCGGTCGGCGTGTATGGCGTGATCCTCGCGGGATGGGCGTCGAACAGCAAGTACGCGTTCCTCGGCTGCTTGCGTTCGGCCGCGCAGATCGTCTCGTATGAAATCGCGATGGGCTTCGCGCTCGTGGGCGTGCTGATGGCTGCGAACACGCTCAACTTGCGCGAAATAGTTCTTGCTCAGGAAGGCGGCGCCGCGCAGTGGTATTTGTGGCCGTTGTTTCCGCTCTTTCTTGTCTATTTGATCTCGGGAATCGCCGAAACGAACCGTCATCCTTTCGACGTGGCCGAAGGCGAGTCCGAGATCGTGGCGGGATTTCACGTCGAGTACTCGGGAATTTCGTTCGCGCTGTTCTTTCTCGCCGAGTACATGAACATGATCCTGATCGCGACGCTGTGCGCGGTCATGTTTCTCGGCGGCTGGCTTTCGCCTTGGCCCGGCCTGAACGATGCAACGATCCACGGGTACGCGCCTTTCGGCGATGGCTTGCCGTGGCTCGCAGCGAAAGTCTGCGCCGTCCTGTTCATCTTCGTGTGGATTCGAGCAACCTTTCCTCGCTATCGCTACGACCAGATCATGCGGCTCGGCTGGAAAGTGTTCATTCCGATCACGCTCGTGTGGATCGTTTTTCTCGGCGCGATGATGCAAACACGTTGGGCATATCTGTTCCACTGACATGCTCGCCCGCGTTCGCGAATTCCTCTCCACCTTCCTCCTGACGGAGCTCTTGAAGGGCATGGCGCTCACTGGCCGCAATATGTTCGCGCGCAAGGTGACGGTGCAATTCCCCGAGGAGAAGACGCCGTACAGCCCGCGTTTTCGCGGCCTGCACGCGTTGCGTCGATATCCGAATGGGGAAGAGCGCTGCATCGCGTGCAAGCTTTGCGAGGCTGTGTGTCCGGCACTCGCGATCACGATCGAATCGGAAAAACGCGAAGACGGGTCGCGCCGCACGACGCGCTACGACATCGATCTTACCAAGTGCATTTTCTGCGGGTTCTGCGAAGAGAGCTGCCCGGTCGACTCGATCGTCGAGACGCGCATCCTCGAGTACCACGGCGAAAAGCGGGGCGATCTGATTTACACGAAGGAAATGCTGCTCGCCGTCGGGGACCGCTACGAGGCGCAAATCGCCGCCGATCGCGCCGAGGACGCGCGTTATCGATGAACGTCCAGACCGCGATCTTCTATTTCTTTGCGCTGATCATGATCGGCGCCGCACTGCGTGTCGTCACCGCGCGCAATCCCGTGCACGCTGCCCTGTGGCTCGTGCTCGCGTTTTTCACCGCCGCGGCGATCTGGCTTTTGATGGGCGCGGAATTTCTCGCGATCACGCTCGTGCTCGTGTACGTCGGCGCGGTGATGGTGCTGTTCTTGTTCGTCGTCATGATGCTCGACGTGAATTTCGAGGATTTGCGCAAGCACTTCCGGAGCTATCTGCCCGTCGGCCTGACTGTCGGCATTCTGATCGGCTTCCAGATGATCGTGCTGCTTTGGGCGGGGACGCGCAGTGCGCCCGCTGCCACGGGCTCCTCGACCGCAGAGAACACGCGCGCACTCGGGCGCCTGATGTACGTCGATTATGTGTATCCGTTCGAGCTCGCCGCGGTGATCTTGCTGGTAGCGATCGTCGCGGCTATTGCACTCACTTATCGCCGCCGCCGCGAGACCAAGTATCAGGACCCGTCCGCCCAGGTGAAGGTGCGCCGCGCGGATCGCATCCGGTTGATCGAGCTGCCGATCGAAAAGCGCGCCGGCGAATGATCGATCTTACCGCTCCGGTGCCGCTCGCCCATGCGCTCGCGCTCTCCGCGATCCTGTTCGCGATCTCGATCGTCGGTATTTTTCTCAATCGCAAGAACGTGATCATCCTGTTGATGGCGATCGAGTTGATGCTCCTCGCCGTCAACATGAATTTCATCGTGTTTTCGCACCAGCTGGGTGACATGGCGGGGCAGGTGTTCGTGTTTTTCATCCTGACCGTTGCCGCCGCCGAGTCCGCGATCGGACTTGCGATCCTCATGCTTTTGTTTCGCAGCATCGGCTCGATCGACGTGGACGATCTCGACAAGCTCAAAGGCTAGAAGCAAGGGCCTAATGCGAACTCTCTATCTCGTCGTTCCGCTCGCGCCCTTGTTCGCGTCGATCGTCGTGGGCTTGTTCGGTCCGCGCCTCGGCCGCAGCGTCTCGCATTGGCTCTGCATCCTGGGTGTGGCCGCCGCGATGGTCGCATCGTTTCTGATCTGGCGCGACGTGCAAGCCGGCAATGTCTTCAGCGGCGACGTTTACACGTGGGCATCGATCGCCGATGTGCGGCTTGCGATTGGCTTTCTCATCGATCCGCTGACAACGACGATGATGCTGGTGGTCACATTCGTGTCGCTGATGGTCCACGTTTACACGATCGGGTACATGGCCGAGGACCCCGGGTACACGCGCTTTTTCAGCTACATCTCGCTCTTCACGTTCTCGATGCTGATGCTCGTCATGAGCAACAACTTCCTGCAGCTCTTTTTCGGCTGGGAAGCGGTGGGGCTCGTCAGCTATCTGTTGATCGGCTTCTGGTACACGCGTTCAACAGCGATACACGCGAATCTCAAGGCGTTCCTGGTCAATCGTGTCGGCGACTTCGGATTCGTGCTCGGCATCGGGCTCGTGCTCGCGCATTTCGGCTCACTCGACTACGCGCACGTGTTCTCGCAAGCGCCGCAACTCGCCGGCACGACGGTCAATTTCTGGGGTGCGAGCCATTGGTCGCTGATGACCGTGATCTGCGTCTGCCTGTTCATCGGCGCGATGGGCAAAAGCGCGCAAGTGCCGCTGCACGTGTGGCTTCCCGATTCGATGGAAGGTCCGACACCCATTTCGGCGCTGATCCACGCGGCCACAATGGTGACAGCGGGAATCTTCATGGTCGCGCGAATGAGTCCGTTGTTCGAGCTCTCGCCGACCGCGCTTGCTTTCGTGACTGTGATCGGCGCCACGACGGCATTGCTCATGGCGTTTCTCGGGATCGTCCAGAACGACATCAAGCGCGTCGTCGCCTACTCCACGCTTTCGCAGCTCGGTTACATGACGGTCGCACTCGGAGTGTCAGCCTACTCGGCGGCAATCTTCCATTTGATGACGCACGCGTTTTTCAAGGCACTGTTGTTCCTCGGCGCGGGATCGGTGATCATCGCGCTGCATCACGAACAGGACTTGCGCCGCATGGGTGGGTTGTGGCGCTACATGCCGATCACCTGGATCACGGCGATCATCGGCTCACTCGCTCTGGCAGGCATACCGCCGTTCGCCGGCTTTTTCAGCAAGGACGCGATCATCGAGGCAACGCATGCCTCGACGATTCCCGGACACGGATATGCGTATTTTGCGGTGATGGCAGGCGTCTTCATCACGGCGTTCTACTCGTTTCGGATGCTGTTTCTCGCTTTCCACGGCAAGCCGCGCTGGACCGAAGCTGCGCACGATGATCAACATCCTGCGAAAGAAGCCGCCGGCCACGACGCGTCGCACGAGGCCGGCCACGAGCCTGATACGCACGGGCATGTCGATGCCGAGCATCCGCCGCGCGAATCCCCGTGGGTGGTGACTGTCCCGCTGGTCCTGCTCGCGATTCCGTCGATCTACACCGGGTGGGTCTACATCGAGCCGATGCTGTTCGGCAATCACTTCGCCGGCTCCATATTCGTTGCGCCCGAGCATGATGTCCTGGCAAAACTGAAAACGGAATGGCACGGTGCGACTGCATTCATGCTCCATGCATTGATGACGCTGCCGTTCTGGCTCGCGGTGGCGGGTATCGCCGCGGCGTGGGTCTGCTATCTGCTGCGCCCCGACATTCCCGAGCGTCTTCGTCGCGCTGCCGGACCTGTCTATACGCTGCTCGACAACAAGTACTACTTCGATCGCTTCAACGAGGCTGTGTTCGCTGCCGGCGGTCGTAAGCTCGGTGCATTCCTGTCGAACGTCGGCGATCGCAGGATCATCGACGGCTTTTTCGTGAACGGGACCGCGAAAGTCGTGGGCATCGCGTCGTCGCTTTTACGCCACATCCAGTCGGGCTACGTCTATCACTACGCGTTCACCATGATCGTCGGAGTGTTCGCGTTGCTTGCCTGGTTCAACCGATGACGCCCTACTTGTCACTCGCGATCTGGGTGCCGATCGCCGCCGGGCTTGCAGTAATCGCCATCGGCCGCGATCGCGATGCGAACGCCGCGCGCTGGATCGCGATTGCAGGTGCCTTCGCAGGATTCGTGGTCACGCTGCCGTTGTTCTTTCACTTCGACACGACTACGTCGGCGATGCAATTCGTCGAGCGCAGCGACTGGATTCCGCGCTTCAACATCACCTATCACCTCGGTGTCGACGGCATCTCCGTGCTGTTCGTCGTGCTGAACGCGTTCACGACGGTGCTCGTCGTATGGTCCGCGTGGCAGGTGATTGAATCGCGCGTCGCGCAGTACATGGCGGCATTCTTGATCATGTCGGGCTTGATCAACGGTGCGTTCACCGCCCTCGACGCCGTTTTGTTCTATGTCTTCTTCGAGGCGATGCTGATCCCGATGTACCTGATCATCGGCGTATGGGGTGGGCCCAACCGTGTGTACGCCGCGATCAAGTTCTTCCTCTACACGCTGATCGGATCGCTGTTGATGCTGGTCGCGTTGATCTATCTGTACGGCGCGTCCGACACGTTCTCGTTTCTGGATTGGTACACGTTGCCGCTGTCGCTCGATGTGCAGGTGCTCCTGTTCGTCGCATTTTTCCTCGCGTTCTCGGTCAAGGTGCCGATGTGGCCGGTGCACACGTGGCTGCCGGATGCGCACGTGGAGGCGCCGACCGGCGGTTCCGTCGTGCTGGCGGCGGTCACACTGAAAATCGGCGCCTATGGCTTCGTGCGCTTCATCCTGCCGATACTGCCCGACGCGTCACGCTATCTGTCGAGCTTCATCATCGCGCTGTCGCTGATCGCAGTGGTTTACATCGGCTTCGTCGCGCTTGTGCAGGCCGACATGAAGAAGCTGATCGCGTATTCTTCGATCTCGCACATGGGCTTTGTCACGCTGGGGTTTTTTCTGTTCAGCCCGCTCGGTATGGCGGGCGGGCTCGCCCAGATGCTCTCGCACGGCTTCGTGTCTGCAGCGATGTTCCTATGCGTCGGCGTGATGTACGACCGCGTTCACAGCCGCCAGATCGCGGACTATGGCGGAGTCGTCAATACGATGCCGCGCTTCGCCGCGTTCATGATGTTGTTCGCGATGGCAAATGCCGGCCTGCCGGCGACGTCGGGCTTCGTCGGCGAGTTCATGGTCATACTGGCGGCGGTCGGCGTGAACTTCTGGATTGCCGCGTTGGCAGCATCCACACTTGTCCTCGGCGCGGCATACACGCTGTGGATGTACAAGCGGGTCATCTTCGGTGGCGTTGCGAACGCGAAAGTGGGTGCATTGTCCGATCTCAACTCGCGGGAGTTCTGGCTTCTGTCAACGGTGGCGGCCGCGGTTCTTCTGATGGGCGTGTGGCCGAAGCCGTTTCTCGACGTGATGAACGCCTCGGTCGTCGATCTTCTGGCGCACGTGGCCAAGAGCAAGCTGTAACGATAATGGGAATCCAGATCGCGCCGATCCTCCCCGAAGTCGTGCTGCTTTGCGCGGCGTGCCTCGTTCTCATCGTGGACTTGTTTATCACCGACGAGCGCCGTCATGTGAGCTATTGGCTGACGCAAGGATCGCTGTTCGTCACCGCATGGCTCGTCCTTGCAACCGCTAACCAGGACCCGGTCAAGGCGTTCGGCAACATGGTCGTCGACGACATGGTCGCCGATCTTCTTATCTTGTTCTCGCTCGTGGCCGTCTCGCTGTCGCTGTTCTATGGTCGGCACTATCTGCTCGCCCGCGGACTCTTTCGCGGCGAAACGTTCGTGTTGCTCATGTTCGCGGCGCTCGGCATGATGGTGATGATCGCCGCGAGCCATTTCTTGACGCTGTATCTCGGGCTCGAGCTGATGTCGCTGTCGACCTACGCGCTCGTGGCCCTGCATCGCGGCGCAGCCGCTCCCGCCGAGGCCGCGATGAAGTATTTCATCCTCGGTGCGATGGCGTCCGGCTTGTTCCTCTACGGCGTATCGATGATCTACGGCGCGACGGGTGCGCTCGACATCGACATCGTCATGCGAGCGACGCTGGCGGAGTCGACCAATCGGACGTTGCTCGTCTTCGGTCTCGTGTTCGTGCTGTCGGGAATCGCTTTCAAGCTCGGCGTGGTGCCGTATCACATGTGGATTCCCGACGTTTATCACGGCGCGCCGACGCCGATCACGCTGGTCATCGGAACGGCGACGAAGCTCGCGGCTTTTGCGTTGACATTGCGTGTGCTCGCGCGGGCGCTGGCAGGAATCGAATTCGACTGGCAGGGCATGTTGATCGTGCTGTCGCTGTTATCGATGGTGCTCGGCAACGTGATCGCGATCGCGCAGACGAACATCAAGCGCATGCTCGCGTATTCGACGATCGCGAACATGGGCTACATGCTGCTCGGCTTTCTTGCGGCCGATCAGGCGGGGCTCGCAGCGGCGCTCTTCTACGCGATCGCTTATGTGATCACGAGCCTCGCATCGTTCGGCATCGTGCTCCTGTTGACGCGCGATGGCTTCGAGGCCGACCAACTGCAGGACTACCGCGGACTCAATCAACGCTCGCCCTGGTGGGCGTTCATGATGCTGCTCGTCATGTTCTCGCTCGCCGGGGTGCCGCCGACGATCGGCTTCTACGCCAAGTTCGCCGTGTTCGAAGCCGCGGTGAATGCGCAATTCGTTTGGCTCGCGGTGATCGCGGTGCTGACCTCGGTGATCGGTGCGTTCTATTATCTGCGCATCGTCAAGCTCATGTATTTCGACGATCCGGTGGATGTTTCCCCCATCGAGGGACACAGCGACGGACGCGCGCTGCTGTCGGTGAATGGGCTTGCGATTCTGGCGCTCGGCATCCTGCCGCAGCCGTTGATGGGACTGTGCGCGATCGCACTTGCGCAATCGAATTTCAGATAACGATGCGAATCGGATTCTTTGTCACCTGCCTGGTCGACCTGATGCGACCGTCGATCGGCTTTGCTGCGCTGAAGCTTCTCGAAGCCGGCGGGGCTGACGTCCATGTGCCTCCGACGCAGACGTGTTGCGGACAACCGGCTTACAACTCGGGCGATCGGCAGGACACGATTGCCCTGGCTCGCAAGCTCATCGACGAGTTCGAGAGCTGTGATTACCTCGTGATGCCTTCGGGCTCGTGCGCCGGCATGATTCGCACGCACTACCTGGAGCTGTTTTCCGACGACGAGGCGATGCGAATGCGAGTCGCAGCGCTCGCGGAGAGAACGTGGGAGCTCACGCGCTTTCTGGTCGAGGTGCTTCACGTCGAGCACGTGCCCGGTGAGTACGCGGGCACGGCGACTTATCACGATTGCTGCGCAGGACTTCGTGAAATGGGCGTCAAGCGCCAGCCGCGGGAGCTTCTCGACAAGGTGGCAGGTTTGAAGTTGGAAGAGATGGCGGAGCCCGAGACCTGCTGCGGCTTCGGCGGCACGTTCTCGATCAAGTATGGCGAAATCTCGGCGCGCCTCGCCGACAACAAGTGTGGTCACATCGAAGCGTCGGGCGCGAAAGCCGTGATTCTCGGCGATCTTGGCTGCATGCTGAATATCGAGGGACGCCTGCGTCGGCGCGGCGACAACGTAACCGAAGTGCTGCACGTCGCCGAAGTGCTGGCGGGTGAGCGGCCCAAGACGGGAAGATAGCCATGCAAGTCGCTTCGATGCATTTCAAGGCTCGCGCGCACGACAAGCTGAACGATGCGCTGTTGCAGGTGAATCTCAAGAAGATGCAGGGCAAGTTCGTCGGCAAGCGCAAATCGGCGATCGTCGAGCTCGACGACTTCGAAGGCACGCGCGACGCCGCGAAAGCAATCCGCCAGCGCGCGCTCGACGACCTCGATACCTGGCTTGCGATCTTCGAAGAGAACGCAACGCGGCGCGGCGCTACCGTCCTGTGGGCCGAGACACCCGCCGACGTCAACGCACTCGTGCTCGAGATTGCAAAGCGCCACGCGATCGAGAAGATCATCAAGTCGAAGTCGATGGTGTCGGAAGAATCCGCGCTCGACCATGCGATCGAGAGTGCGGGAATGACCGTCGTCGAGACCGACCTTGGCGAATACATCCTGCAGATCAACGACTACGAGCCGCCCTCGCACATCATCGGCCCGGCGCTGCACAAGTCGAAGGAAGAGGTCGCCGAGCTTTTCGCGAAAAAGCACGGCACGCCAAAGAAGGACGTCATCGAGGAGCTGTGCCTCGAAGCGCGCAGCGTCTTGCGCGAACACTACCTGACCGCCGACATGGGCATCAGCGGCGGCAATTTCTTCGTTGCCGAGTCCGGTTCGGTCGTACTGGTCACCAATGAAGGCAATGCGACGTTGGCCACGACCTTGCCGCGCGTGCACATTGCGATTTCCGGCATCGAGAAGGTGGTACCGACATTGGAGGACGTCGCAACGTTGATGCGGCTGTTGCCGCGTTCCGCGACGGGCCAATCGATCAGCAACTACGTCGACATTCTGTCCGGCGTCAAAGGCGAGGCTGAGTTCCACGGCGCGGAGCACATGTACTTCATCCTCGTCGACAGCGGGCGCACCGGCGTTCTGGCGAGCGAAGTAAAAGAAGCGCTGCGCTGCATTCGCTGTGGGGCGTGCATGAACCATTGCCCCGTGTATCAGAACGTCGGCGGCCACTCTTACGGCTGGGTGTATCCGGGTCCGATCGGCTCGATCCTGACGCCAATGTATGTGGGCCTGGAGAACGCGCACGACCTTCCGTCCGCGTCGACGTTTTGCAATCAATGCGGCGTCGTATGCCCGGTGAAAATTCCGCTTCCCGACTTGCAGCGGAAGCTTCGCGAACAAGCGTTCGAGCGACGCCTCAAACCCTGGACCGAGCGTGTCGGCATCAAGGCTTGGGCGTGGTTCGCGAAGCGTCCGCGATTGTATTCGGCCGCAACACGCATCGGCGTGCGAGTGCTGCGTGCGATGGGCGGCCGCGATCGCATGCTGCACAAGATCCCATTCGGTGGCGGATGGACGGACTACCGCGAGATGCCGGCGCCGTCCGGCCGTACCTTCAAGGAACTGTATCGCGCGCGCAAAACGAATCGCGAAAAGGGAAGGGTCGCCCGATGAACGCTCCGCACGCGCCAGCGATCGCAGTCCCGCCGTTGTCCCGTCGCGCCGAATCGCTCGGCACCGAGAATGCCTTCGTCGTGCTCGCCGAAGTCAACGCGCTGGTGCGCCGGGGCAAGGACATCGTGTCGTTTTGCATTGGTCAGCCGGACTTTCCAACGCCACCGCACGTGCAGGATGCGGCGATCGATGCGATTCGCGCGGGCAAGCATGGCTACACGCCGTCGGCGGGAATCGACGAACTGCGAGCGGCCGCTGCGAAGGACCTCTCCGCACGGCGCGGCCTCGACATCCGGCCCGACGATGTCGTCGTGGGCGGGGGCGCCAAACCGTTCATCGCGTACACGATCGCATCGGTCACCGATTACGGCGTTGGCGATGAAGTGATCTATCCGGTGCCAGGCTTTCCGATCTACGAATCGCAGATCATTGCGAACGGAGCGGTTCCCGTTCCCGTGTTTCTGCGCGAGTCACGCAATTTCGCGTTCGATCCTGCGGAGCTGCAATCGAAGCTCGGTCCGAAAACCCGTCTTCTGATCCTGAACACGCCGCAGAATCCAACTGGCGGCATTCTCGGCAAAGCCGATCTCGACGTGATCGCGGAAATCCTCCGCGAGCATCCGCACGTGTGGATTTTCGCCGACGAGATCTACTCGCGGCTCGCCTACGACGGTGCGTTCGACTCGATCGCCACCCGCGACGATTTGCTACAGCGCACAATCATCTGCGACGGGGCGAGCAAGACCTGGGCGATGACCGGCTGGCGCATCGGTTACGCCGCGAATCGCGCATTGGCGCCGCTTTTCACGCGCTGGATCACCAACACCGATTCGTGCGCGTCGCAAATTTCGCAATGGGCCGCGGTGCAGGCGATCGAAGGTCCACAGGATGAGGCCGATGCGATGCGCGCGAAGTTCCTGGAGCGACGCGATCTGATCCTTCGACTGTTGAACGACGTTCCCGGCGTGAGTTGCAAGACGCCAGGCGGCGCCTTCTACGCGTGGCCCAACGTCACCGCGGCGTGTCGCCTGACGGGTTGCGACGACTCCGAAGCATTTCGCAAGCGTCTGTTACACGAGGCGGGTGTGGCGGTGCTCGCCGACATCCATTTCGGCCGGCGCGTCCCGGGCGACGGTCAGCACATTCGCTTTTCGTACGCGGCCAGCAACGAAGCGATCGAGAACGGCGTTGCGCGCGTTGCCGATTTCATCACCCGCAATCGACGCTGATGTCGACCTCGCTCGACAATAATGCGAATGCGCGCGAGGCAATACTCGGACGCGTGCGTGCGGCCCTCAAGAAGTCTGGGAGTGAAGGAAAGGCGCGCGCGACCGCGCAGTCGTACCTCCTATCGCGGCCGATCGGACCGCAGCCTTCGCCGCCGAAAGACATCGTCGCGCATTTCATCGATCGCGCAATGCACATGGAATCGACGGTCGAATGCTTGTCGGCGCGCGACGATATCCCAGCGGCGGTCGTTCGCTATATCGATGCACTCGAGTTGCCCGCTGCGATTGCCGAACAGAAGTCGCACGACGGCGTCTGCTGGCCCGAGCTTGCCGATCTCGATTGGTCCGGCGCCGGTCTTTCGATCGAAGCGCGGCCGACCGCGGGCGACGATCGCCTCGGCATCACCGGCTGCTCTTGCGCAATCGCCGAAACCGGCACGCTCGTGTTCGTTTCCGGTCCCGACATGCACACGGGAACCACGCTGCTGCCGGACACGCACATCGTCGTACTGCGGGCGAGCGACATCGTGGCGACGATGGAAGACGCGTTCGCACGCGTTCGCGCCGCACGACCCGATCTGCCGCGCGCGATCAATCTCATCTCGGGCCCGTCGCGCACCGGCGACATCGAGCAGACGATCGTGCTCGGCGCGCACGGACCGTATCGCGTGCACATTCTCGTACTCGGGGTAACGCGTTAGGGGAGTGCGTTCGCCTCGAGCCCGTCTGAGGCGCTGCGTCGATGCGTCAGGATAGAGGGATCAGTCGCCGTATTCGGCAAGGATCGCCTCGATGCGACTTCGATCGCCGAGAAAGGCGTCGACGCAGCGAGGATCGAAATGGCGACCGCGTTGCGATTTCAAGAATTCGATCCCTTCCGCGAGCGGCCACGCATGCTTGTACGGGCGTTCGGACACGAGCGCGTCGAACACATCGGCAACCGCGACCACGCGCGCGACCAACGGAATATCTTCGCCGTGCAGTCCGTTGGGATAGCCCAAGCCGTCGTACTTTTCGTGATGCCCGAGCGCAATGATCGCGCCCATCGACAAGTATTTCGAAGGGCTGCCTTTCAAAATGTCATAGCCGATGCGGGGATGCTTTCGCATCACCTCGTTTTCGGTCGGCCCGAGCGGGCCGTCCTTGAGCAAGATGGAATCGGGAATGCCGATCTTGCCGATGTCGTGCATCGGCGCTGCGATTTCGAGCACGTGCACGGTCTCGGCACCCAAGCCCAGATGCTGGCCAATCAGCGCCGAGTACTTCGCCATGCGCATCAAGTGATTGCCGGTGGTCTCGTCGCGAAACTCGCCCGCTTTCGCGAGCTTGGACAGCGTTTCCAGCTCGCGCTCGTGGATTTCGGCCACTGATTTGTCCACTTGGTATTGCAACACTCGCGCCTGGTCCGATAGCACGATCTTGTGGCGGCGAAGCTCGAGCAGATTCGCGCAGCGCGCCCGCGTTTCGTGCTCATCGAGCGGTTTGATCAGAAAATCGGTGGCGCCGGCCTCAAGCGCGTCGTAGCGGATCTTGCGATCATCGACCACGGTGATCACAACTATTGGCACGTCGACGCAGTGAGGCAATGCGCGTAATTGCTTGACGAGCTCGATTCCATCGAACTCGGGCAGCTTGTAGTCGGTTAGCACGATGTCGACACGGTTGTTGCGCGCGTACTCGAGTGCGCGGCTCGGCGTGTCGAAGAGCTCGAGGTTCAGCTTGCCGTCGATCTGGCGCACGATCTCGGCAAGCAGCAAGCGGCTGCTGAAGAGATCATCGACGATCATCACGGTGTTGCGCTGTGCGCGCGCGAAGGCTATCTCCGAGATGACGCCGTTTCCTGAAGCGCGGGCTTGAGCGGATGCCATTCGAGTCCTTGTGCGTAAAGGGCGCAACGAAAGCGATCGCTCGCCGCGCGTTGCACCAAACAACATCAAAATTTGATCATTGTCATCGCTCCGTCTCGATCCGGAGCTCGACAGCGTAGGCTGATGCGCGTACCCGGCGTCCGCCTTTTCTTACATGAACTTACGCTAGCACACTTTAAGCGGTTTACGAGCGAAACGCCGCAGAACGTCGGCGCGAAGGCAAACCTTTCAGACGGGCGTTATTTCGGCGGCAGGACTGTACTACACAAAAACTCAAGCAGGCAAGACCTTGTCGGTCGGCAATTGAAGACGACCGCCAAGCGCTCCCGAGTATGGTCGGGGCGAAGTGATTCGAACACTCGACCCCCTGCACCCCATGCAGGTGCGCTACCAGGCTGCGCTACGCCCCGACCGAACCTAAGATTATAGCTCCGTGTCCTTGGGCAGCTCGAGGAGGGCCCGGATTCTCGCGAGCTCTTCGCGAAGCGTCGGTGCGGCCTGAGGGAGGGTCACCGGCACACTCGTGACGCTGCTCGCCGAGCGCGCGGCGACGCGCGGCTCGACGATCTCGGAATCGAGCCGATGGCGCGCGCCGTTGATCGTGAATCCCTGTTCATACAAAAGATCCCGGATGCGTCGAATCAGCAGAACTTCGTGGTGCTGGTAGTAGCGCCGGTTGCCCCGACGCTTCACCGGCTTCAGTTGCGCGAACTCCTGCTCCCAATAGCGAAGCACGTGCGGCTTGACCGCGCACAAATCGCTCACTTCACCAATCGTGAAGTAGCGCTTCGCGGGGATCGGCGGGAGAGGGATCTTAGCCCGGCTGGTTTCCGGCATGGTTCGCCGCTTCGACCATGGCCTTCAGTTTTTGCGATGCGTGAAACGTCACCACACGCCGCGCAGTGATCGGGATCTCTTCGCCGGTCTTCGGATTGCGACCGGGCCGCTGAGGCTTTTCGCGCAGCTGAAAATTGCCGAAGCCCGAAAGCTTCACGCATTCCCCCGCTTCGAGCGCGATTCTGATTTCTTCGAAAAAGCGCTCGACCATGTCCTTCGCCTCGCGCTTGTTGAGTCCGAGCTGTTCGAACAACAAATCGGCGAGTTCGGCTTTGGTGAGCGTCATAAAATTTTCACGTACGTAGTGTCACGCCGAATTTCTCACCGAGCAGCGACACCATCTGCGCCACCGTGGTATCGATGTCGGCGTCCGTCAAAGTACGTTGAGTATCCTGCATAAGCACCAGAATCGCAACGCTTTTCCGGCCAGTTGGCAATTTGTCACCGCGATAGACGTCGAACGGCTGCAGCGCCACGACGTGTGGCGGCTTCGTCGCTTCCAGCGCTGCGAGAAGCTCACCCGTGGCGATCGAATCGTCGACGACAACTGCAAAGTCACGACGCACCACCGGCTGGCGCGACAGTACTTGCGCTCGCGGCAATTCGCGCTCGATCAGGATGTCGAGGGAAAGCTCGAAAACGATTGGTACGCTGTGCAGCCCGAAATCGCGGGCTAGTCGTGGATCCAGCTCGCCGAGATAGCCGGCATCGCGGCCGTCGACAAGCACCCGTGCCGAGCGGCCCCTGTGCAGCGCAGGATGTATGACACGCTCGGTCGTAAGCGCTCTCGGATGTACCAGCGCCGCCAAATCGGCCTTGAGGTCGAAGATGTCGACAGTGCGCGTCGCCGCGCCCCATTGCTCGGGCAGTGCCAAGCCAAACGCAACGCCACCGAGTCGCAACGGTTGCGACGCGGCATCTGCCCGCGCTTCGAGAAACACGCGTCCGCTCTCGAAAACGCGAACGCGCGACTCACGGCGCGCAACGTTCGCCTGCAACGTTGCAATCAAGCCTGGCAGCAGCGAGCTACGCATCACGGACATGTGGCTTGCGATTGGATTGCGCACTTCGATCGCAACGCTCGCCGGATCGAGCGCGCGTTGCACGCCGGCATCGACGAAGCTCATCGTGACAACTTCGTGCCAGTCGCGCGCGACAAGCCGCGCGCGCAATGCCGCAAGCGAAAGCTTCGTTTCCAACGTTGCGAGCATCGTTGAAGGATGCGACGCGACAGCGGCAGGAATCGAGTCGAATCCGCGAATGCGCGCGACCTCTTCGACGAAGTCTTCCTCGATCGCAAGATCGAAACGATAGGAGGGCGGCGTGACGATGAAATCATCGCCGTCACGAACGAAAGCAAGCCGAAGACGGGTAAACACTTGGGCGATGTCCGCAGATGCCAGCGGCACACCGAGCAATCGTTCCACGCGTTTGGTGCGCACATGCACCGGATCGCGGCGAGGGAGCGACGCCTTGACGTCGTTGAGCGGTCCGGCGCGACCTCCGCAGATATCGAGCATCAACTGGGTCGCGCGGTCCACACCGGCACGCTGCAACTCGAAGTCGACACCGCGCTCGAATCGATGACCAGCATCGCTGACGAATCCGAGCCGACCCATGCGGCCGGCAATCACCGCGGGATTCCAGAATGCGCCTTCGAGCAGAACGTCGCGCGTCGTATCCGCGATTGCCGAATACTCGCCACCCATGACGCCTGCGAGACCAAGCGGCTTCTTTTCATCGGCGACGAGCAACAGATCCGCAGCGAGATCGAGCGTGTCGCCATTCAGCAGCAAGAGCTTTTCGTCATTGCGGGCGAATCGCACGACGATGTCGCCCTCGAGCAGCGCGCGATCGTAGGCGTGCAGCGGCTGGCCGATCTCGAGCATCACATAGTTCGTGATGTCGACGATCGCTGAAATCGCGCGCATGCCGCAGCGCTCGAGACGCGCCTTCATCCAGTCGGGCGTGGGCGCGGTCGCATCAACGCCTTCGATAACACGGCTCACGAAGCGCGGACACGCAATGGGTTCGACCACACGCACGCGATGAGCGGCTTTGCTTGTCACGCTCGGCGCATCGATGTCGGGCTGGTTCAATGCTGCAGCCGTGCTCGCTGAAACGTCGCGCGCGATCCCGAGAATCGACAAGCAGTCCGCACGATTCGGCGTCAGCTTCAACGTGATCAACGTGTCGTCGAGCGATAGAGCGCTGCGTACGTCGGTGCCCGGCTTGGTGTTGCTCGGCAACGCCAGAAGCCCGCTTGCATCATCGGATATGCCCAGCTCCCTGGCCGAGCACAGCATTCCATCCGAGGCAAGTCCACCAAACGTGGCCCGACGAATCGCAACGTCATCGGGCAGCGACGCGCCCACGCGCGCGAATGGAACAATCATCCCTTCGACGACGTTCGGCGCACCGCATACAACTTGATGATGGCTGCCATCTCCGGCGTCGACGCTGCAAATTCGCAAGCGCTCGGCGTTGGGATGCGCCGCAACACGCTCGACGCGAGCGGCAACAACGCCCGCAAATGGCGGCGCGACGCTTTCCCGCGCCTCGACTTCGAGGCCCGTCATCGTCAGCCGCTCACAAAGCGCCGCACTGTCGAGCGGCGGATCGACGAACGTTCGCAACCAGTTTTCCGAGATTCGCATTGCTTTTCTTCAGGCAAACTGCCGCAGGAATGCGAGATCGTTCTCGTAAAACAAGCGCAAATCGGCGACGCCATAGCGCAACATCGCGAGTCGATCGACGCCCATGCCGAACGCGAATCCCTGCCAACGCTCGGGATCGATGCCCACCGCTTTCAGTACGTTCGGATGCACTTGTCCCGCACCCGAAATCTCGAGCCAGCCCTCGCCGAACTCCATATCGATTTCCGCCGAAGGCTCGGTGAATGGGAAGAACGACGGCCGAAAGCGCAGCTTCAAGTCATCGCGCTCGAAGAAGCGGCGCAGAAACTCGCTGAACACCCCTTTGAGATCGGCGAACGATACGTTCTCGCCGATCCACAATCCTTCGACTTGATGAAACATCGGCGAATGCGTCGCGTCGCTGTCGACGCGATACACGCGGCCGGGCGCGATGATCTTGATCGGCGGTGGGTGCGTCTCCATCCAGCGCACCTGGATCGGCGAAGTGTGCGTGCGCAGCACGAGCCCGCCGTCAACGTAAAACGTATCGTGCATCGAGCGCGCCGGATGATTCTCCGGCATGTTCAACGCGGTGAAGTTGTGAAAGTCGTCTTCGATCTCGGGACCATCGGCGACCTCGAAGCCGATCGATCGGAACAGGGCTTCGATGCGTTCGAGCGTTCGCGTGATCGGATGCACACCACCAGCGCCAAGCCCGCGTCCCGGCAGTGTCACATCGAGCGCGTCGCGAGACAGCGAAGCCGCCAGCTTTTCGTCAGCGAGCGCCAAGCGGCGTTTTGCAAGCGCCGTCTCCAGCGCGCTCTTCGCCTCGTTGATGCGTACACCGGCTGCGGGGCGCTCGACCACGGGAAGCTTGCCGAGTGACTTGAGTTGCAGGGTCAGCGCACCGCTCTTGCCGAGATAGCGCGCTTTCGCGTTCTCGAGCGAAGGGGCGTCGACGCAAGCCTCGAAGTCGGCGATTGCGCTCGCTACGATGCTCGACAATGGATCGGACGCTTGCATGAGACGCGCTTTGAACAAAAAAAGGGAGGCATCTTGCGCCTCCCTTGGTTCGCGAAGTTGCGATCAGGCCAGCGAAGCTTTGGCCTGCTCCGCAATCTTGGTAAACGCTGCTTTATCGTGCACGGCGAGGTCGGCCAGCACTTTTCGATCGATGCCGATCTCCGCTTTCGCTAGGCCGTTGATGAACGTGCTGTAGTTCATGCCGAGCTCGCGCACGGCCGCATTGATGCGCGCGATCCACAACGCACGAAACTCGCGCTTCTTGTTGCGGCGATCGCGATACTGATATTGACCCGCCTTCATCACCGCTTCCTTGGCGATGCGATAGACGTTCTTGCGCCGGCCGCGATAACCCTTGGCCGCATCGAGCACTTTCTTGTGTCGCGCGCGGGCCGTTACGCCACGTTTGACTCGAGGCATTTCGTTCTCCCGTTACGCGTAGGGCAGCATCGCCTTGACCGCGTCCATGTTCGTCGCATGGATGCCGGTCGGGCCGCGCAGCTGTCGTTTGTTCTTGGTGGATCGCTTGGTGAGGATGTGGCGCTTGAACGCCTGGCCGCGCTTGACGCTGCCGCTTCCTCGCACGCGCAGGCGCTTTTTCGCGCCTGACTTGGTTTTCATTTTCGGCATGGTGCCGTTCCTTTATTTGCTGCCCACGGTGGTGCTCTCCTTGGCGCGCGGCTTTGCGACGCTTGGAGAGGCTTTGGCTTCGTCGTCGGACGTTTGCTTACCGGCCTCGGGCTTATGGGTGGGATGCTTTTGCACCTGCACTTTCTTCGGGGCCAGCAGCATCACCATTTGCCGGCCTTCGAGTCTTGGAAACGATTCGACGGTGGCGTGCGGCTCGAGATCGGCCCTGATCCGTTCGAGCAAGCGCACACCGAATTCCTGGTGCGCCATTTCGCGGCCCCGGAAACGCAGCGTGATCTTCGCTTTGTCCCCTTCGCCCAAAAACTGGATCAGGTTGCGAAGCTTGATCTTGTAGTCGCCTTCGTCGGTCCCCGGGCGAAACTTGACTTCCTTCACCTTGATCTGCTTCAGCTTGAGCTTCGCCTCGTGCTGCTTTTTGGATTCGCGATACTTGAACTTCCCGTAATCCATGATGCGGCAGACGGGAGGCTTCGCAGTCGGCGCGATTTCCACTAGATCGAGCTCGGCTGCTTCCGCTTTGGCGAGCGCTTCGGCAAGCGACACGATGCCAAGCTGCTCACCTTCCACCCCAACGAGACGAACTTCAGGCGAATTGATCTCGCCATTCAACCGCTGTTGCTGCTTGTCGAGTGCTATGTGACGGACTCCTTCAATAACGTGAACAAAAAACGGCCATGCACCCGGGTGCGCGGGCCGCATCGTTGGAACGCTTTTCGCGCTCCCGGATGTTCAGCGACGCGCCGCGACCTCCTCCTGGAGGCGCGCCAGCAAGGCCGGGACGCTCATCGCTCCCAGGTCCTCGCCGCCGCGGGTACGCACGGCCACGGTTTTCGCCTGCTGCTCCTTGTCGCCGACGATCAGCTGATAAGGCAGCTTTTGCAGGCTATGTTCCCGAATTTTATAGGTAATTTTCTCATTTCGCAAATCTGCGCGAACCCGTAGCCCAGCGGCTTTGAGCGCCGCTAGGACCTCTTGCGCGTACTGCGCCTGGCGATCGGTAATCGTGAGCACCACCGCCTGCACCGGCGCCAGCCACAGCGGCAGCGCGCCCGCGTAGTTCTCGATCAGGATGCCAATGAAGCGCTCCAGCGACCCCACGATCGCCCGGTGCAGAACGACCGGCACCTTGCGGGTATTGTCGTCCGCGACGTACTCGGCGCCCAGGCGTCCCGGCATCTGAAAGTCGACCTGCATCGTGCCGAGCTGCCAGGGCCGCCCGATCGAGTCCTTTAGGTGGTACTCGATTTTGGGCCCGTAGAACGCACCTTCGCCTGGGAGCTCCTGCCACTGTGCGTTCGATGCTCGTAATGCGCCCCGCAACGCTTCCTCGGCGGCGTCCCACTGTTCGTCGTTGCCCATGCGAGGTGTGGGTCGAAGTGCCAGCTTCACCGCAACGTCGCCGAAGCCAAAGTCGCGATAGACGGACAGGGCGAGCGCGTGAAACGCAACGCATTCGGACTCGATCTGATCGGGCGTGCAGAAAATGTGTCCGTCGTCCTGCGTGAAGCCGCGCACGCGCATGATTCCGTGCAGCGCACCGGACGGCTCATTGCGATGGCAATTGCCGAACTCGCCGTAACGGAGCGGGAGGTCACGATAGCTTCGCAAGTCGGAATTGAAAATCTCTACGTGGCCGGGACAGTTCATCGGCTTGATCGCGAAGTCGCGCTTTTCGCTTTCGGTCGTGTACATCAGGTCCTTGTAATTCTCCCAATGGCCCGAGCGCTTCCACAGCGAAAGATCGAGAATCTGCGGCGCCTTGACCTCCTGATAACCGTTGTCGCGATAGACGCGTCGCATCATCTGCTCGACTTCCTGCCAGATCGCCCATCCTTTGGGATGCCAGAACACCATGCCGGGCGCTTCGTCCTGCAGGTGAAAGAGGTCGAGCTCACGACCGATGCGTCGATGATCGCGCTTCTCCGCTTCCTCGATGCGTTTTAAATACGCGTCGAGATCTTCCCTCTTCGTCCACGCGGTGCCGTAGATGCGCTGGAGCATTTCGTTTCTGGAATCCCCGCGCCAGTACGCGCCGGCGAGCTTGGTCAGCTTGAAGACCTTGAGCTTGCCGGTCGACGGAACGTGCGGGCCGCGACACAAGTCGACGAAGCCGCCTTCCTCGTAGAGCGAGATGTCCTCGTTCGAAGGAATCGCCGCGATGATTTCGGCTTTGTAATGCTCGCCGATGCCTTGGAAGAATTTGACGGCGTCATCGCGCGGCATGACTTTGCGTACGACCGGCTCGTCCTTTTTCGCGAGCTCGGCCATGCGGTTCTCGATCGCGGCGAGATCCCCCGGCGTGAACGGCCGCTTGTAGCTGAAGTCGTAATAGAAACCGTCCTCGATGACGGGACCAATCGTGACTTGCGCTTCCGGATACAACTCTTTCACTGCGTAGGCAAGCAGATGCGCGGCGGAGTGACGGATTATGTCGAGTCCTTCCGGATCCTTGTCGGTGACGATCGCGACACTCGCGTCGTGATCGATCACCTGCGACGTGTCGACAATCTTCCCGTCGACTTTGCCGGCGAGCGCTGCCTTGGCGAGTCCCGGGCCGATCGAGGCGGCGACTTGCGCAACGCTGACGGGCGCATCGAAGTTTCGAATCGCACCGTCGGGTAGACGAATGGCGGGCATGACGAGCTCCTACAGAACAGGCGAAAAAAAACGCGGACGAGCCGCGCATTTTTCGTTGCTGCGAGCCTCGTTCAAGCGAGGTCCGCGAACGGAATGAGCACGATCTCGTCGATCGTTACCTTGTGAACCAACGCGTTCGCGGTGTCATAACCCAATCCCTTTCGCACCACCAAACTGCAATGCAGCGTTGAGATGTCGACGATGGTCCCTATGTTCTGGGCCTCGCCTTTTCCAGCCTTTTCCGCCGAAAATCGTGTGGCTTCGCCACCCATTTTCGGGTAACTCACCTTCGGTCGAAAGTAGGTTTTCACTTTCGACCGCCACGCAAGTGGTAGGCGCGATTGGACTCGAACCAACGACCCCCACCATGTCAAGGTGGTGCTCTAACCAGCTGAGCTACGCGCCTAACGAAGCGAAATTATAGCGGCATGGGTGTAGCCGTCCCAGCAAGCCCATGCTTGCGGTGAATTTTCCGTCGTACGCTTCGATTGGCGAGCGCGAATCGCGACTCAGGTGTCGATTTATTTGCAACCCATGTGGTGGGGATTTCGAAGGCGGTTCATAAGCACCTGATTTCGCACGCACCAGAGCTAGGGGTATGAAAAATGCTTAAACAAAGATCCATTACGTTCTACCCGATAGTTGCGGCTGCGCAGCGATGCGGTATGCTGAGCCAGCGAATGGCCATCGAGCGTGCCTGACACCAAGCAAAATCCAGTCGATTCAAGCTCCCACCCGGGGACGGATGCAACGCGGCGTCGCTTGCTTAAAGGCGGAGCCGCGAGCGTTCCAGTCGGGTGGGCGGTCACCACTCGTCCCGCGCAGGCAGCGATGGGGACGCAGTGCCAGGCACCGTCAGCCCACATGTCGGTGGGTAGCGGCCCCGGGAGGGTGGTCCAAACCTGCTCCGGATATTCACCGAGTCACTGGCAGCAGGAAAGCTCATTTGGAAGTTGGCCACCGCCTTACATCCCGATCGCGCAGCCCGGTGCAGGAGGGGTGGCGGCCGCGGGAGGGGTGGCGGCGACGCTTTTCCACGGTACAGGTTGCATGGGCAACGTCTTCGGCTCGAAGACGATGCTCGAGGTCCTGCGGATGAACGGCCAGAGCGGTTACGCGGACTTAGGCGCTCACATCGCGGCCGCTCTACTGAACTCCGCTTCCGGCCTTACGCCGGTCCTCTCGCAGCCGCAGATCAGAGTCATTTGGAACGAGTACGTGGCTCGCGGCTACTATGAGCCGGCCGCGGGCAAGCGCTGGACGGCGTACGACATCATTGCCTACCTCCAGACGACAGCGACCCGTTGAACACGCGCTTCAAGCGCTCGTAAGTGGCTCGGCGACCTCCTGAGCGTGGCAACCGTATCTTCCGTTTGGCAACTCGCGGGTGAGGATGCGATTGACTTTCGCGAATGGTTGGACGGAGCGGTGATTTACGACAGGCGAAGCGGCGCTACGCATCGACTCGATCGAGGTCCAGCCGCTCTAATGCGGGCGTTGCTTTGCGCCGGGCACTCGCTTTCGAAGGATGCGCTCGTCGCGGCCGCTGTTGCCGCCAAGACGATCGACGACGCCGGTCTTGACGGCGTGGATGCTGCTATCGTCGCACTGGAGCGTCTGGGTCTTATCGAATCGTCGCTTCCTTGATCGTTGCCGACCTGTCTGATCAAGCCCTCGCGCATGCTTTAGGCGGTCCAGGGTTGCGATTGCGCACCGGCCCGGTGGTATCTGCGGTTCGGTCGAAAATCGGGTCAGTGGCAAGCGGTATCCGATTGCACTACGCGCAACACGCGCTCGTCGAGCCTGACGCCTTTGCTGATTTTCACATCGAGATCCACGCCGGCCGAGGCGTTCGCCGCCTGATCAGGCCACAAGCGTGGTTTCGATTCGAGGGTAGCGTTTCGTTTCACCCGCTGCCGTTCGACCAGGCGTTTCCGATGTTCGAATGGGGGCTTAACTGGTGCATCAGCAGCTACTGTCACCAGTTTGTGATCATTCATGCGGGTGTGGTTGCGCGCGATGGTCGAGCCGTCGTCTTTCCAGCCCCGCCAGGATCGGGCAAGAGCACGCTATGTGCGGCGTTGATGCTGCGCGGTTGGCGGCTCCTCTCCGACGAGCTGGCGCTGATCGACCCCGCGACCCATACAATCACGCCGATTCCGCGCCCCATCGGACTCAAAAACGCTTCGATCGACGTCGTGCGCACGTTCTCCTGCGATGCAATCATCGGTCCGGCGATCGATGAAACGGCCAAGGGAACCGTCGCGCACCTCAAACCCTTGCTTGCAAGTGTGGTGAGCGGCGCCGAGTTGGCGACGCCGGCGTTCATCGTGTTCCCGGCGTATCGCCCCGGCGCCCCGATGAAAATGACGCCGGTCGGCAAAGCCGACGCGTTCATGCGCCTGGTCGACAACGCATTCAATTACGACATTCACGGTCGCCGCGCGTTCGAGACGCTCGCCAACGTCGTCGATGCCTGCCGCTGCCTCGAATTCTCTTACGCATCGCTTGACGAAGCGATCACGGCTTTCGATGCGATGTTTCGCGATCGATGACTGGCGCGGTAGCCGCCTGGATCGGCACGGCACTCAAGAATCCCTCGCAGCTTCTGGCGTTGTCCCTGCGTGAGTGGGAGGCGGTGATCGCGCAGGCGCGTAGCGCAAACCTGATGGCGTTTCTGGCGATGCGGCTAAGCGATGCCGGCGCACTCGATGACGTTCCAATCCAGCCGCGCACGCATTTCACCAGCGCCCTGACGGTCGAACAAGCACAGCGACTGAGCGTGCTGCGGGAGCTCGATCACCTGCGCTTCGCGCTCTCCTCGGTGAAAGCCGATATTGTGCTGCTCAAGGGCGCGGCGTATCTGCTCGCGAACCTGTCCATGGCACGGGGGCGAATGTTTACCGACATCGACATCCTCGTGCCGCGAGCGCATTTGTCGGAAGTGGAGGCCGCACTGATGCTCACGGGGTGGGCGACAACGCATCTTGATGCTTACGATCAACGTTATTACCGCGAATGGATGCATGAGCTGCCGCCGATGCGCCATGTAACCAGGGGAACGGTCGTCGACGTCCATCACGCGATTGTGCCGCTGACTGCCCGGTGGCATCCGGACTCGGACAAGCTTTTGGGCGCTGCAATCGCGGTTCAATCCGAGCCGACATTCAAGGTTCTTGCACCGATCGACATGGTGCTCCACAGCGCAACGCATCTTTTTCAAAACGAGGAGTTGTCGCAGGGACTGCGCGACCTGGTCGACATCGATGCGTTGCTGAACGTCTTTTCGTCGTCACCGGCGTTTTGGCGTGAGCTCGTCGAGCGGGCACACGAGCTCGACCTTTCTCGTCCGCTTCATCATGCGTTGCGTTACGCTTCGCTGATTCTCCACAGTGACGTACCAGCCGATGTGCTGAAGTCGATGGCACGGGCAGGACCGGCCCGTCCCGTCCAGGCGCTGCTGGATTCACTGTTCATGCGGGGATTGCAGCCTGCAGATCCGGACGCATCCGGTCGCCTCAAGCCGCTCGCCCTCGGGCTGCTGTACATGCGAGCGCACTGGTTGCGCATGCCACCTGGCCTTTTGATGCGACATTTGGCGATCAAGGCCGTTCGTCGGGAACCTGATGATCGGCCGATCTAACGGGGAGGCGATGAAACGTCGCATTTCAAAAACGACGAAGCGCGAGCCATAGCGCGCCCATCAGCAACGGTTGATGCACCATGTAGACGGCGAGACTGTGACGGCCGAGCCAGCGCAGCGACGCTGGCCACTTCGCCAGCGAGCGAATCGGCGCAAACGCATGTCGTGCAAGCGCATCACCCGCAGTGATTCCAATCAGGACCACGCCTAGCCAAGGAAACAATGGCACGAAGTCCTGCGTCGGTGGTTTGCTCTTCGTGAATCCGAGCCACGACGCCCAGCGCGAGTCGAACCATTCGCTAGAGAAGGTGAGCCCTGCCACGACCATTGCAACGCCGAGGACGCCAGCAAGCCGGGGTCTCGCTGCAAGCGGCCACGCGAGCACTGACGAGACAGCAATGCAATGCAGGATGCCGAAATAAATGAACGTTTGGGGATAAATGACATAGCTGCCGATGCTTGCAGCGGCCGCGCATGCGGCGATCACGATGACACGACGAACCAGGCGCGCGGGCGGAACATTTGCCTGTCGCGCCAAAACGATGCTGATCCCGACGATCAGCAGGAACGACGTGACGATCGTCGCGCGAACGGTCAGCCAGAACGGATCGTTCTCGAAGTCGGCCCGCACGACGCCGAAATAACGGAGGTCGAAGACGAAGTGGTAGACGATCATCGCCACGATCGCGATACCGCGCGCCGTGTCGATTGATTCGACGCGAGTGGAGACGAGGGGCTCGGAAGATCGTGCGACCGCGCGACGGCGGTCCATCAGCGCAGATCGCGCGACAACGAAACGCGCACTGCACCGCGGACGTCGAGCTTACCGAGCATCGCCAATGCTTGTCGCGCATGGTCGTCGGCCGAACGAGCGGGGACGAGCTCGGCATCGATGACAACCGTGGTCGCAGTCAACGTCACGGTTCCATGGGCAAGGATTGGTCCGCCGCGTGCTTCGAGCGGTCCGGCCATTCCGGAGCCGCTGTCTTTCAGGCGCACGTCGACGTCCCCGAGATCGATCACTTGTTGAGGATTCGGCTCGAATTTTGCGTGGCGCCATTCGATCGACAACGCGCCGCTTGCGCGACCGCGCGCGATGGCGATGGCATCGCTTGCAATGTTGACTTTGCCACTCACCCGCTCGCCAAGCGCTGCTGCTGGAATCGTCACGTCGATATCGCGCACCTCTACGCGCTCGCCGTTTACGCGCAAGTGTGCGCGCGGCGCATTCGTTGTGCGATCCTGCAACAGCGCGATGTCGACGATGCCTCGAACCAGTGCCACTTTGTCGAGCTGCCATTCGATCGGAAGCCGGACTTGGCCGCGCGCAGCGACCACCACTCCGCGGCCATGCCATAGCGTGCCGCTTGCATTGGCAATCCGAACGCGACCATCGCTCGCGCGTGCGACACGCTGATCCAGGAGAGAAGCCGGTGCAAAGAATGTCGTCGCAGCGGCGAAGATCACAGCGCCGAGCAGCACGACAACGAGCGACCTCATCGTGCGAGCGTGACTTCTGCGCGCAATTGGCCCGGCTCGACGCGAGCGGCGAGGGTCGCCTCGCGCGTGAAAAGCTGCTCGTCGCGACCGAGCGCATCGAGCAACGCCGCGAGCGCGGGTAGTTCGACTGACGCGAAAGTGAGCCGCACGCGTCCATCCGAGGTTGCATCGATTGCGCTGACCGACGCTGCAAGACCGCGCGCCTTGAGCGTCGACTCGATTGCTGCTTTGGCGTCCGCGGTGCGCGGCGGCTTCGCGTTGCGAATGAGCTGCGGAATCTCGCTCGCCGCCTCGTTCATTGAGCGCATGTGCGCGTGCAGCGTCGCGAGCTCGCGCGAGCTGCGCTCGAGATCGCGCTCGATTGGCTGCCACAAAAGTGGCCAGCCGGCTCCGAGCACCACGACGATCGCGCCTAATGCGACCAAGGCTCGCTCGCGTGGCGACCAACGCACCCAGGCATCGCGTGCGCGCTCGATCATGGCGCAATGCGCGCGCGAACGCCGCTCTGCGTGCGGGCGGAAAGCGGCGTCAATCCAGCGCTTGCCAGTCGCTGCACGAACGCATTCACTGTCGCATCATCGAGTGGAGCCAACTCGACGGTCCAGGCCCCCGCGCTCCACGTTGCGCTCTTCAATGCATTCGGTGGCAAGGCGGCCAATGCGGGCGCGGCGCGGGCAAGCACGGGCATCGCATCGACAGGAGCAGCAAGGCCTGCGCGATGTCTTGCGGCGACGAACAGACGATTGATGTCGGCACTTGCCGTTGATGGCGTTGCATTCGAGGCGCCGGCGGATTGCGCGAGCGGTACGAGATCGCGTTGCACACTCGAAAGTTGCCAGTGCGTCCAACCCCACGTGGCGAGCATCGCCACGACGTGTACGGCCAGCGCGGCGACGACCAAAGCGGCCGCCGTGGTGAAACGTGGGGCAGGTGCCGTGCTGGCAACGTTGCGTCGGCGCAGCGTTGGCAACACGTCGATCGCATTGTCGAACGCTGTCGCGGGCGCGCGCCTCCAGTCCCAGGGCGTGCCCGATACGAACAACGTGCCGGTGCTGCGCGACCATTCCGCGAGTGCGTCGCCTGAGGCCGAACGATCGACGATGACGTGCGCCGGCGCACGACCTTCGCGCGCTGCTTGCGTCAAGGCGAGTGCCAATTCTGGCGGGAGCGCATCGTCGTCGGTACGAGTCACGGCAATGGCACCACCATCGTCAGTTCGCACAAAAGCGCTTCGCTCGCTTTCGCACCAGCGCCAGCCGTCATCTTCGGTTGTCGCGAGATTCGATTCCGCGATCGCGCGTGCGAAGGGAGGCGTGGCACGCGCAATGCGCTCGGCGAGATCGCGGTCGGCGACGATGGCGATGACTCTGCCATCGCTGCTGCGAGGACCGGCAGCGATTGCGACACGATCCGGAGCGGCGACGCGATCCTCGAGCGCATACGCTGCCGCCGCTTCGACGCGGGAGGCCGGCATCGGCGGCAATGCGAGGGACACGATGCGAATCGCATCGGCGCCAAGAATGGCCTCGCAGCGATCCGCCGCCGGCCTCTGTGCTCTTGCGTCGTTTGCATGATCGACGATAGCGCCGCTCGAGTCGAACAGCGCCCACGCGTCGCCTTGCGGATTGGCCGCGCTGGAGAAGTACACGCGAAGAATTCGCATGTTGCTAACCTAAACGGGCAAGATCGATCATTCGATCGTTTGCCAAACCACCGAAGGGACGCCGTCGTTGCCGCGCCGTAGCAGCGCGCGACCGTGCGCGATCGTTTCGCGTTGGCGAGCCACGACCGTCACCAGGAAGTAGTCGCTCTTCACGCTGATCGTCGCGTCGTTGTCGATCGATGCTCCTGCCGGCAATCGCGAGCGAAACTCGGCCACGCTTGCAAAGGGCCTGCGAGCGCGATCGGCGAGAAGTGCTGCAAGCGCGTCGCCTTCGAGTCCGTTGACAGCACTTGCGAGAACTTCCGCAGCAGCGGTGTTGACGTTCAACGGCGTGGACGTCGGAAGCGCGGTGACGAACTCTGCAACATTCGCAAAGCGCGCTTCATCGATGCCGCGCACGAGCGTTGCTTCGGCACTGCGAACCAGCGGCGCACCATCGCCGGCAATGAACTTTTGCAGTGCATCGATCGCTGACACCGGTATCGCTGCTCGCGCGAAAACACGTGCCAGCCGCGCGCGTTCGCCGCGCCCAACGACGCCATCGCTCGCGAGGTTGTTGAGATTGAGTCGTCCTTGCACATCGACGATATTGCCTTCGATCGATCCGTTCTCGAGCGGCGTTGCCGGCAGCGGCATGGCCCACGGCTCACCCAAGTGATCAATCGCGTTCTGCCGCGCATCGATCGCGATGACCTGGCGCGTCCACGCAAGGCCGGCCAGAACGAGCGCCTGCGATTGCACGGAATCGCGTCGCAATTCGACGTTGCGTAGCCACTGCGCCTGCGTCGACGCAAGCGTTGCCACGACGGCCGCAGCGATCGCAGCGACGAGCATCGCAGCGACCAGGGCGGCACCGCGGGCGCGCGCGATCATCACCGGAGGGCGAACCAGCGCTCGATGAGTTCACCCGAGGCGAGCGCTAATTCGACTCGGACTGCGCGCGGCAGATCGGCCTCTCCGCTGGGCGGCCAGCTCTCGACCCACTGGCCGGACGATGCGTGCGTGATGCGAAACCCGATCACGTCGTCGACCAGTCGATAGGCCGTCGGCGCTACATAGCGCTCGCGATCGAGCGCAGGCCAGTAGACGACTTCAAGCGCGTTGTCGCGCAATCGGTAACCGATACGTTGACCTGCGACGCCTGGCTCGACTGAAAATTCCGATCCGGCGCGCGTGAAGACGATTGCGCTCGCGCCATTGCTTTCGCGCGCGGCGAGCCACGCAGGCTCGGGTTTGCCTTCGGCCTTGATTGCGCGCGGTTGCGCTTGTCGCATGTCGGCTTCCATTCTCGCGAATGCGACGTCGAGCGTGCGCCAGCGTTGCGATTCGTTCGACAGACGCAACTCACCATCGACCAGCGAATGTGTCGCGCGCCACGCGAGCGTTGCGACGAGCGCCATCAATGCAAGCGCGACCAGGATTTCAATGAGCGTGAAGCCGGTGGCGCGCTTCCTGGTCATGGGGTCGCCACGTAACCCGTCAAACTTGCAAGCGCATAGTCAGGCTGCGCGGGATCCGTCACGACTATGTCGATGCGACGAAAAGCAGGGTTCGGCGTTGCGCTTGTCGTCGCGCGCCAAACGAATGCCGCGTTTGCTTGGATCGCGCTGCCGCGCGTTTCACCCAACGCGGCAGTGGGTGACATCTGCGTCATGGCGAGGCGGTTCTGCGCCACCCACAACGCGAGCGTGCGCGCCTTGAGCGTTCCTGCACCATCCGCAGCCTGCGCCAGTGCGCGCATGCCGGCGGAGAGCGCCACGGTCAATAGTGCAAGCGCCACGAGAATCTCCACCAGCGTGAATGCGCGCTGTTTCATCGTGATTTGAGTTGCGGACCCGCGATCGCGACCCGATTCAACGGGTCGGCACTGACCAGAGCTTCGTAGCTATCGCTCGCAAGCATGAACGTGTAGGGATCGTTGCGCCCCGACGCTCGCAACGGAACGATCGCATCGGCCGAGAGTGCGCGTCCTGCGTAGGCGACGGCGGTGACGCGGATCGGCGCGGGCAGGCCGTGCGGTGCCAACGGCGAATCGTCCACGATCGCCTGCCAGCGGCCATCGGCGGTGCGTGTCCAGAATCGCCATTGCGCGCTCGTTGTGCCCGCGACCGCGGAAACGCCGAGCGCTTCATGCCGCATTTGCGCACGCTGCGCCGCATATTCTAGCGCGCCCGCGAATCGACGCGCTTCGCGTTCGAGCGTACCGCGCTCGTCACGATCCAGTGTCGCGACGACGACCCCGCCGGCGATCGCAAGAAGCGCGATGACGACGAGGATCTCGAGCAGCGTGAAGCCGCGAATGCGCAGATTTGCTACAGATCCCACGAGCCGATGTCCGCGTCGGTGCCGCTGCCGCCCGGTTGACCATCGGCGCCGAAGCTCCATACGTCGATCTCACCTTTGAGACCGGGATTCAAATATTGATACGGCCGACCCCACGGGTCGTTGCGAAGCTTGTCGAGATAGCCGTTCGGTTTCCAGTTCGGCGGTATCGGCGCCTGTTCGGGGCGCGTCACGAGCGCCGCGATGCCCTGCTCGGCCGTTGGATAGCGTTGATTGTCGAGCCGGTAGAGCTTCAACGCCTGCAGGATCGCGGCAATATCGCTACGGGCTGCCGCGATGCGCGCTTCGTCGGGTCGCTCGAGCACACGGGGCACGACCAGCGCCGCGAGCACGCCGAGAATCACGATGACGACCATGATCTCGATCAACGTGAAGCCAATCGTTTTGGCGCGCCGAGTCGTCGCTCGCATGGCGGCCATTATAATTGCGCATTCACGCCGATATGCGTCGCCGTCGGCTCCGTTGATCGACTCCGTGTGTTCGCTCGTCTTCTCCGCTGGTTCATCGTGCTCGTGCTGGTGGCCGCGCTCGCGTGCGGCGCTGCCGTGTGGTGGTTCTTGAAACAGCCGCTGCCGTTGCCTGCCACGCCGTACGACTTCAAGGTCCAACAGGGCGCAGCGCTGTCGAGCGTCGCGCGCGAATTCAGTCGCGCAGGTGTGCTGCCGCATCCATTTCCGCTGATCGCTCTCGCTCGCTGGCGAGGTGTGGATCGCGACATCAAGGCCGGCAGTTACGAGATCGAGTCAACGATCACGTTGCCCGAGCTCTTGTCACGGTTGACGCAGGGTGATGTGACACAAGCGTCGCTGACGATCGTCGAGGGCTCGACTTTCGACGAGCTCAAGGCCGCGCTGCGCACGAAGACCGATATCGTGAAATCGGTCGTCGACCTTCCCGACGCCGAGTTGCTGGCGAAAATTGGCATCGGGGCAGCGCATCCCGAAGGGCAGTTCTTTCCCGAGACGTACTACTTCGCGGTGGGATCGAGCGATGTTGCCGTGCTGAAGCGCGCGCATCGATTGCTCGCGACGCGTCTTGACGCCGCGTGGGAGAAGCGCGCCAAGAACTTGCCGCTAGCGACGCCCTATGAAGCGCTGATCCTTGCCTCGATCGTCGAGAAGGAGACCGGCCGCCCGGCGGATCGCCCGCTCGTCGCGTCGGTGTTCATCAACCGGTTGAAGCAGGGTATGCGATTGCAAACCGATCCCACCGTCATTTACGGGATACGTGACCGCTTCGACGGCAACTTGCGCAAAAGCGATCTCGAGGGCGACACGCCATACAACACGTATACGCGCGGTGGCCTTCCGCCCACGCCGATCGCGCTGCCCTCGCAAGCGTCGATCGAAGCCGTCCTGAACCCTCCCGCGACGCAATATCTCTACTTCGTGTCGCGTGGCGATGGGTCGAGCGAGTTCTCCGCAACGCTCACAGAGCACAACCGCGCGGTGGCGAAATACCAGTTGCGGCGTGGTTCGCGTTAGGACCCTTGTGACTGCATCCAGCCGCTTCATCACACTCGAAGGTATCGACGGCGCCGGCAAGAGCACGCATGCACGCTGGCTGGTACAACGTCTGACCGAGCGCGGCAAGCGGGTCGTCTCGACGCGAGAACCGGGCGGAACGCCGCTTGGCGAAAGGCTTCGCGCGCTGCTCTTGAACGAGTCGATGACGCATGACAGCGAGGCGCTGTTGATGTTCGCAGCGCGCCGCGAACATTTGGATCTTGTGATTCGACCCGCGCTTGCACGTGGCGACTGGGTGGTTTGCGATCGCTTCACCGACGCAACCTACGCGTACCAGGGTGGGGGGCACGGTGTTTCCGCCGCACGCATCGCCGAGCTCGAGCGCTGGATTCACGGCGACTGCCGCCCCGATCTGACATTGCTGTTCGACGTGGCACCCGCGGTGTCGCGTGAGCGCTTGCAGCGAAGCGAAAATGCGGGTCGGACGCTCGACAAGTTCGAGCGTGAGCGTGAGTCGTTTTTCGATCGGGTGCGCGAGGCGTATCGAGCGCGTGCCGCAGCCGATCCGAAACGCTTTCGGGTGATCGACTCGACGCGCGACATCGATGTCGTGCGCATCGACCTCGACCGCATCGTCGATTCGATTGCATGAGTGCGTTGCCTGCATGGCTGGCTGGAATCGCGAAGGAGGCGCTCGAGCATCGCGATCGTTGGCCGCATGCATTGCTGATCAGCGGTCCCGAAGGCGTCGGCAAGCGAACCCTGGGCATGCACTTCGCGCGCGCCCTGGTGTGCGAATCGCCTCGCTCGGATGGTTCCGCGTGCAATTCATGTGACGGTTGTCACTACGCCGCTGCAGGTCAACATCCCGATCTTTTGCGCGTCGAGCCAGTCGACGTCGACGAGGAGGGCGTCGTCACGCCGACCGACTGGATCAAGGTCGATGCGATTCGCGCTCTGATCGAGTGGACGCAGATCAGCGCCCATCGACGCCGGGCCAAGGTTGCGCTGATTGCCCCGGCCGAGGCGATGCATCCTTCGGCCGCGAACGCGCTTTTGAAGACGCTGGAAGAGCCGCCGGCCGGCACTTTTCTCATGCTCGCGTCGCATCGGCCTGGCGTGTTGCCGGTGACCGTTGTCAGTCGCTGCCAGCGGTTGACGATACCGCTTCCATCGACCGACCAGTCACTGCACTGGCTCATTGAGCAGGGCAACGCGAACGCCGAAGCAGCGCTCGCGCAGGCAGGAGGCGCGCCGTATCTGGCGGGCACGCTCGCCGATCCTGCCTATCAAGCCGAACGCAAGGCGTGGCTGACGGCGCTTGCGCATCCTAAGACACTATCGCCGGTCGCGCTCGCTGCGCGCATCGAGCTCGCCCCCCGCGATGAGCGACGCGGTCGGCTCGCCTGGGTGATTGATTGGTTGATCGCGTGGACCGGCGACCTTGCCCGTAGCGATGCCGGCGGTAAGGCGGTGCGCCACCCCGAGTGGTCGGGGGAGCTCGCGGAACTTGCCGCGCGGGTGGCACGAGTTTCGCTATTTGGCTATCATCGGCGCCTTCTGCAGCAGCGCGCGATTGTCACGCATCCGTTACAACCGCGTCTCGTTGCCGAAGCTCTGCTTCTCGAATACCGCGAAATCTTCACTTAAAACTCGTGGCCGATCGCCCCGCCAATCTCACCCCGCCGACGGCCCTCCCGCGTCCTGGTGTCTTGTCGCTCAACATCCGCGAAAAGGCGGCGTTGTACGCGGCCTACATGCCATTTTTGAAAGGCGGCGGCATCTTCATTCCCACCTCGCGCGAGTACAGGCTCGGCGAGGAGGTGTTCATGCTGCTGTCGCTGATGGACGATCCCAACCGCATTGCCGTCCAGGGCAAGGTCGTGTGGATTACGCCCGAAGGCGTGCAAGGCAATCGCACCCAGGGCATCGGCGTCCAGTTCACTCAAGACGAAACGGGTGCAGCGGCGCGCTCCACGATCGAAAAGGCCCTGGGCGAATCGCTGGCCTCGTCGCGGCCGACCCATACTCTGTAGGTGTCAGGTAACAGGCAACAGGCCGCGCTCCTGGCGTCGCGCTGTTACTGGTACCTGGCCTCTGTACCCTGTTCCCTGATGTTCACCGACTCGCACTGCCATCTCGATTTCCCGGAGCTCGTCAACGATCTGCCCGAGCTCCTCGATGCAATGCGCGACGCAAGGGTGACGCATGCGCTGTGTATCTCGGTCGATTTGAAGGATTGGCAACGTGTGCATGATCTTGCGACTGCGCACGAACATCTTTACGCGACGGCCGGCACACATCCCGATTACGAAGACACGTTCGAGCCGACGGTCGCGCAATTGTGCGAGCTCGCGACGCGCGACAAGGTCGTCGCGATCGGCGAAACCGGGCTCGACTATTACCGTCTCGAAGGTGATCTCAAGTGGCAGCGAGCGCGCTTTCGAACGCACATCCGGGCCGCGCGCGAGTGCGGCAAGCCGTTGGTCATTCATACGCGCAGCGCCGCTGACGATACGCTGCGTCTGATGCGCGACGAGCACGCGAGCGAGGTGGGCGGTGTCATGCATTGCTTCACCGAGACCTGGGACGTTGCGCAAGCGGCGCTGCAGCTCGGCTTTCATATTTCGTTCTCGGGCATCGTGACGTTCAAGAATGCCGCGAGCTTGAAAGCAATTGCGCAACGGGTTCCGCTGGAACGTATGCTCATCGAGACCGACAGCCCATACCTTGCCCCGGTCCCGTATCGCGGCAAACGCAATCATCCCGCGCTGGTCGTGCATGTTGCCGAAGAGATTGCGCGATTGCGCAACATGTCGGTCGAGGATGTCGGTCGTGCCACTTCGGAAAATTTCTTTCGCTTGTTCGGAATCGACGATGCACATGCGACTCATTGAAAGTGTGATGGCTCTGTTCATCGCGTTGGCGCTCGTACACGAGGCGGACGCGCAGCGGCGCGGTCCACCGCCGGAAGCGACGGTGCGCGGACCAACGGTCGAGGATTTCGTTCTTGCCGTCTTGAACGACAGGACCGATGAAGTGCGCGCGCTGTTGAAATACGGACTCGATCCCGACACCGTCGGGCCCGATGGGTTCCCGGTCCTCGTCACCGCCGCGCGCGAAGGAAGTGTCGGGGCGCTCGACCTTCTGCTCAAGGCGGGCGCGAAGATCGATTTGGGTGGCGTGAGCGGCGACAACGCGCTCATGACCGCCGCACTGAAAGGACATCTCGATATCGTCAAGCGGCTTCGCGCGCGCGGCGCCGCGCTCGAGCGTCCGGGATGGACACCGCTCATATATGCCGCCACTGGTGGTCACGACGATGTCGTGCGTTACCTGCTCGCCGAAGGCGCGAATATCAACGCCGTTTCGCCGAACGGGACGACGGCGTTGATGATGGCGATTCGCGAAGATAAGTATTCGACGGCGGTGCTGTTGATCGATCGTGGTGCCGACGTTAACCGTCGCAACGAAACAGGCGCAACCGCGCTGCAATGGGCTGAGCGCTCGGGGGATCGTGCGTTGATCGACCGGCTGCGCCGCGGGGGCGCTTTCTAGAAGGCGGTCATGATTCGCTGAAACGACGCGAGCGAGCAGCGCAGCGGCTAGGGTCCTTCGCTGCTTTCGCTTTCGATCGGAGTCGTTGCCTGCGGCAACTCGGGCAACACCGAAGACTCGGCCGAAGCAATCAATGCGGGAACCAACGCCGGGACCACTCCGACGAGCCGGCGCGCGCCGTCGAAATGCTTTTGCCAGTAACGATTGTCGAGCTCGACGACCTCGACCTCGCGCCCCTTGCGAGGGGCGTGGATGAATCGATTGTCGCCAAGATAAATACCGACGTGCGAGAAAGCGAACGGCGTGTGTTGAAAAAAACGAGATCGCCCGGGGCCAAATCACTGCGCCCAACCGAATCGCCGATTCGGCTCAGTTCTTTCGACGTTCGCGGCAGCGTTACCCCGGTCACTTGCTGGAAAACGTGGCGCACGAGGCCGCTGCAATCAAGACCGCCCGACGGTGTCTCGCCGCCGAACCGATACGAGACACCAATGAGCCCGAGCGCATAGACCGCAAGGTCTTGAGTGCCGTGCCATACTTTGTCGGCCACAGACGCGGCCTGCGAGACGAGCGATTGGGCGCGGGCGGTCGCTGAAGACTGAAGCTGAACTTGCCCCGTCGCAGCCGCCGCCACCAATGACGCGAACCCCGCCACCAACACTCTTTGTAGGAGAAGGCGCCGAAAAAACATAGCGCGCATTCTTACGCAAAAGCCGCGACCCGGCCAATACGGGCCCCGACCGTAGGACAGTGTCATAAAGCCGTTCAGCGGGATCTCTGGCCCGAGGGGGGACGCGCCTTCGCTTCGGCACGACGCCGACGTGCGTCCTTGACGTCGGCGATCAGGGGGCGCAGGAGCTCGACGCGATCGCCAGGGCGAAGCGGCGTCGATACTCGTGCGCCTTCGCCGAAAATCGCGTAGCTCAACGATGCTTCGAATAGTCCGAAGCGCTCGATGATTCCCGATGCGGCGACAGCATCCGCGATCGCACTACCTGCGGGAAGACGCACCACGGTCAACGATTCACCTTCCGGGCCCGCATACGCGACCTCGACCTCGATCGTGTCGCGGTTCTGATCGATCACGTCGACGCGTGCAGCGACTCGGCTCGGCGCACGAATGCGTCGATGAATGTGTGCGCGATGTGATGGAAGACCGGTCCCACGACGGTTTCGATCAATGTGTTCGCGAACTCGTAGTGAAGCTCGAACTCGACTTTGCACGCGTCCTCGGCAAGCGCGCGAAATCGCCATTCGCCATGCAGGTGCTTGAACGGCCCGTCTTTCAGCGTAATCACGATTGATTCGCCCGGCTTGTTCGCATTGTCGGTCGTGAAGTGCGCGCGCACGCCGTGGTAGTTGATGTCGATGCGTGCCGTCTTCGCGCCCTCGCGAGAATCGAGCACGCGCGCGCCCGCGCACCAGGGCAGAAACTTGGGATACGCCTCGACGTCGTCGACGAGGGCGAACATCTCGCCCGCGGCGTATGGCACCAGGACCGATTTCTTCACGCGCTGCATCGGTTAATAGTCCACTAAAATCACGCTCATGAGCATCGTGGAGAATCGTAAGGCGTTTCACGACTATTTTATCGAGGAACGCTTCGAGGCCGGCTTGGCGCTCGAGGGTTGGGAAGCCAAGGCGATCCGCGCGGGGCGCGCGAATCTGAAGGAGGCCTACGTCGTAGTCAAGAATGGCGAGATCGTGCTGCTGGGCGCGCATATATCACCGCTTGCAACCGCGTCGACGCACATCAAGCCCGACGCGACGCGAACGCGGAAGCTGCTGCTACATCGCGAAGAGATCAGTCGCCTGATCGGCAAGGTCGAGCGCGCAGGCTACACACTGACCCCGCTCGATCTTCATTACAAAAACGGCCGCATCAAGCTCGCGTTCGGTCTTGCGAAAGGCAAGAAACAATACGACAAGCGCCAATCGATCAAGGAGCGCGAGTGGAATCGCGAGCAGCAGCGATTGATGCGAACTCGCGCAGGAACGTCGTGAACATCTTCGAGCAAGGGCTCGAGCGCACGCGCGCCAATTTCGTGCCGCTGACGCCGCTCGATTTCCTGGTGCGAAGCGCGCTTGTGTATCCGAACAAGATCGCAGTTCGTCACGGGATCGGCGCGTGGACGTATGCGCAGTTCTACGAGCGTTGCCGGCGCTTTGCCAGTGCGCTTGCGCGCCGCGGAATCGGTCGCGGCGACACGGTGGCGATCATGGCGCCCAACATCCCGACGATGCTCGAGACACATTATGCTGTTCCCGCACTCGGCGCGGTGTTGAACCCGCTGAACGTGCGACTCGACGCGCGCACCATCGCAACTCTGCTCGAGCATGGCGAAGCGAAGGTTCTTTTGACCGATGCGGAATATGCAACGACGATCCGCGACGCGCTGTCTCTCGTCAGTCACAAGCCGCTGGTCATCGACATCGACGATGCGCTCGGACCTTTGCATGGTGCCGCGTCCGCGCGACTCGGCGAGACCACCTACGAAGCGCTTCTCGCCGAGGGCGATGCCGCGTTCGAGTGGCCGGGCCCGATCGACGAGTGGGATGCGCTCGCGTTGCTGTACACGTCGGGGACGACGGGCGATCCCAAAGGTGTCGTCTATCACCATCGCGGCGCGTACCTCAATGCGCTCGGCAATGCGCTTGCGCTCGGGTTGCAGCCCGACAGTGTGTATCTATGGACGCTCCCAATGTTTCACTGCAGTGGCTGGACCTACACGTGGGCGGTGACCGCAGCCGGCGCAACGCACGTGTGCCTTCGCCGCGTAGACCCGGCAGTTGTCTATGCAACGATTGCCGAGCATCGCGTCACGCATCTTTGTGGCGCGCCGATCGTGTTGACGATGCTCGTGCACGCTAGCCCTACGGACAAGCGACGCTTCGATCATGTCGTGGACGTCGCGACCGGCGGCGCGGCGCCGCCATCGGCGGTCATCGAGGCGATGGAAGCGCTCGGCTTTCGCGTGACGCACTTGTACGGTCTCACCGAGTCGTATGGCCCCGCGACGCTGTGCGCGCCACAAGACGAGTGGGGCACGCTCGATCTCGAAGCGCGCGCGCTAAAAATGGCGCGACAAGGCGTGCAAATGCCTACGCTTGCGCGCGTTCAGGTTGCCGATCCGCAAACCGCTGCACCCGTCGAGCACAATGGCGCCGAGCTCGGCGAAGTGATGCTGCGCGGCAATACGATCATGAAAGGCTATCTCAAGAACTCGCAAGCGACGCGTGAAGCGTTCGCCGCCGGCTGGTATCGCACCGGTGATCTCGGCGTCTGGCACGCGGACGGCTATATCGAGATCAAGGATCGCAGCAAGGACATCATCATTTCCGGTGGCGAGAATGTGAGCTCGCTCGAGGTCGAGGAGTGTCTTTACCGGCATCCGCAGGTGATGGAAGCCGCCGTCGTCGCCAAGCCCGATTCGCGCTGGGGTGAGACGCCGTGCGCATTCGTCACGTTGAAGCCCGGCAGCGGTGATGTGAGTGAATCCGAATTGATTGCATGGTGCCGCGGCCGCATCGCTCACTTCAAGGCGCCGAAGCACATCGTGTTTGGTCCGTTACCCAAGACGGCAACCGGCAAGATCCAGAAGAACGTCTTGCGCGAGCGCGCTCGCGAAAGCTGATAGTGGACTTTTCACTGCCCCCCGACATCGACGACTTGCGAGCGCGCATCGCCGCGTTCGTGCGCGAGCGCATCGTTCCTCTCGAGGATCGCGCGAATTTCGACGAGCACGAGAACATTCGCATCGATGTGCTCGAGCGCGTCAGAGCGGAAGTGAAAGCGGCCGGCTTGTGGGCACCTCAGTTGCCGCGCGAGTGGGGCGGGCATGGACTTGCGATGGTCGGCGTCGCAGCGTGCTATGAAGCGATGAACACGTCGATCTTCGGTCCCGTGTGCTTCAACTGCGCCGCGCCCGACGATGGCAACATGCGCTTGCTGTGGCAGACCGCGACAGCCGAGCAGAAATCGCGCTGGCTCGCGCCGATCGCCGACGGCCGCGTGCGCTCCGCGTTTGCGATGACCGAGCCGCATCCTGGCAGCGGTTCAGACCCGTCGATGATGCAAACGCGCGCGCAGCGCGACGGCGACGGTTGGCGCGTGCACGGCCGCAAATGGTTCATCACCGGCGCCGAAGTCGCACGGCATTTCATTCTGGTGGCGCGAACATCCGACGATCCACGCCGTGGCTTGACCGCATTTCTGTTCGATCGTGATCAGCCCGGCTGGCGCATCGAGCGGCGCATTCCGATCATGGGCCCGGAAGAGCACGGCGGACATTGCGAGCTCGAGTTCGACGGGCTCTATATCGACGATCGCGATCGGTTGCTCCGCGTCGGCGACGGCCTCAAGGTTACGCAGATCCGTCTCGGCCCCGCGCGTCTCACGCATTGCATGCGCTGGCTCGGCCTCGCGAAGCGCTCGCTTTCGATTGCACTCGATTACGTGTCCGTTCGCGAGAACGCAGGGCGCAAGCTCGCCGACATCGACAGCGTGCGCGGTTTGCTGGCGAAAGCAGCTATGGACATCGAAGTCGGGCGGCTGGTCACGATGCGCGCGGCGCACAAGCTCGATCGAGGCGAGTTCGCGCGAAAGGAGATTTCGCTGGCAAAAGTGATCGTTGCCGATGCTTTAGCGCAGTCGGCGGACACCGCGCTCCAGCTTTGTGGCGCGCGCGGCTACTCCAAGGACAGCGTGCTCGAATGGATTTATCGCTATGCGCGGCAGGCACGGCTCGTCGACGGCGCGAGCGAAGTGCATCACGGTGTGCTGGCGCGTTTTCTGATGGAAGAGCGCGAACGTTTTTGGGATTGGGACAAACCTCAGTGAAACTGTTCGTCGCGTAACGCCGCATCGATCGCAATCGCAGCAGCGACGCCGGAGCGCACCGCAGCTTCGAGCGTCGCAGGATATTCGGCATCGAGCCAATCGCCCGCCAACGCAACGCGCCCGTGCGGCGTGATGGTCGGTGGAATCGGGCGACCGGGGACGCATGCGTACGTTGCGCGCTTCTCGGTGATCGTTTGCGACCATGCGAGCGGCGGCCAGCGCGGATCGAGACGGCGCAACTGAGCATCGCAAGCGATCGCCAACGCGTGCGCCTCGAGTTCCTGATGCGGACCACCGGCGCTGATGACGACACCGACGACCTGCTCGAGCGCCGGTCGCGTCGCATCTGGCGTTGCGCGCGCAACGATATCGGGTCGATCGACCAGCCATTGCCCCGGCGCGTCATCGAGGCGCGTGATTTGCGCCGGGACGCAGGTGCGCCGCGCGTAGCCGAGCCACGCGGTAGCGATCGGCTCGTAGGCAAGCCCGCGCGCCGACGACAGCGCTTGCGCAAACGCTCGATGCGATCCCACGACATCCTCGAATTGAAAGGGAGCGACCGCGACCACCGCAGCGTCGAAGCGTTCGTGTCGATCAGCGTTCACGATCGTCGCGAAATCGTCATCGGGCTCGAGTCGAACGCGCGCATCGAGGATGACATGTCCTCGACGCGCAGTAACGAAGCGCGCGGCCGCATCGGGAAAGATCGACGAAGCATCCGACTCGGCGAGAAGGTAATCACTGGCGCCCGTCTTGTTCGCGAACGCAGCTCGCAGTACGTTCGCGAATATCTGGGCCGATGCTTGTTCAGGCGCCGTGTTGAGCGCGGCCAGACACAGCGGTTTCCACAATCGATCGGCAGCGATGCGCGGTCCGCTTGCCAGCAAGTCAGCGACGGTCATCGCCCGATTGCATCGAAACCCGTCGTGTTCGAGGCGACGAAACCATCGCATCATCGCCATGCGTTCACCAAAGGTCAGCCCCCGCGCGAGCGCAAGGCCCGCGATCAATCCAAGGCGGCCCGGCCATCGCCGCGCTTGCAATGCAAAAGTGCCGACACGATCCGTCAGAGGCGTGATCGACAATGGCATGCGGTCAAGCATGCTTTCGCCGTTGCCGCCATGCACGTCCGCCAGCAGGTTGCGCGTCTGCAGGTAAGCACCGATCAACAGATGCTGCCCGTTGTCGAGCGGCAATCCCTTGCGCATCACCCGGCGCGCTCGGCCTCCGGTGAACGACGCGGCTTCGAATACCGAGACTTCGTGACCAAGGCGCGTCAGCGTCACCGCGGCGGCCGAGCCCGCCCAGCCCGCGCCGATGACGCCGACGCGAGTCAGCCGCGAAGCGCGGTCTTCCATGCGATCGCGAACTTGCGAAGTGGCGTCAGGGCAATGCGACGATCCAGCACTGCGTACCCGTCACGCGCGATCTCATCGAGCAAAGTTCGATAAATCGCGCCCATGATCAATCCCGGGCGCTGAGCACCCCGGTCGACCGAGGGCAATTGCGCGAGAGCCCGCGCATACCACTGTCGCGCTCGCTCGACCTGATGCTTCATCAGCGCAATGAACGCAGGCGTCGTGCTGCGACTGAGGATGTCGGACTGAGCAACGCCGAATTCGCGCAGCTCCGACTGCGGCAGGTAGATGCGACCCCGCAGCGCGTCCTCGCCGACGTCGCGAATGATGTTCGTCAACTGGAACGCAATGCCGAGATCGCGCGCGTAACAGAGCGTAGAGGCATCGCTGTAGCCGAACGTCTCGGCGGACAAAAGTCCCACTACGCCGGCCACGCGATGACAATATTGCTCGAGCGCTTCGAAATCGACGTAGCGCGCTTGCTCGAGGTCCATTGCCATGCCGTCGATGATCGACTGGAAGTGCTCGGGTGGCAGTGCGAATTCGCGCACGACGCTGGCGAGTGCTTGCGTCACCGGATGTTGCGGCGTTCCGTCGTAGGCGCTTTGCACTTCGCGACGCCACCACGCAAGCTTCACGCGCGCGACGTCGCGATCGGCCACCTCATCCACGACGTCATCGACTTCGCGGCAGAACGCGTACAGGGCAGTGATTGCTCGACGTCGCGGCGGCGGCAGAAAGAGAAAGCTGTAATAGAAGCTCGATCCGCTTTGGGCGGCCTTCTGCTGGCAATACTCATCCGGCGTCACGTTGGCAGGCTCTATCCGGAAATCGCCGGAATCATCGCGCGCGTCGCGACCAGCGCCCAGTCGCGCGCGCGCAGCGTCGGACGATGCGCGAACACGTCGCCTCTTGCCTTGTCGATGCGCGCGAGAATGCGCTGGCCCCCGGCAATCATCGCAGCGACTTCCAGACGCATCCGCCACGGTAGCGCGCGCAGCAGCGGCCGGCCCTCGTCGAGCAGGTTGCGCGCACGCGCGGTTTGGAACGCCATCAGCGCGCTCCAATGCGAGTCGATGCGACCTTCCGCGATCTGCGACTTGCCAACGCCGAAACGCGCAATCTCGTCCTGCGGAATGTAGACGCGGCCTTTCGCCCAATCGATCGCGACATCCTGCAGGAAATTGGTGAGCTGCAAACCCGTGCATATGCAATCGCTGGCGTCGTCGTTTTGCGGCGTGTTCGCGTGGAACAGCGCAAGCATCAAGCGCCCGATCGGATTCGCCGAGCGAGCGCAATAGTCGAGCACGTCGGCGTGACTGTGATAGCGCGTCTTCGTGCAATCCTGCAGGAACGCGGATATAAGCGCATGGAACGGCGCGATCGGCAACGCGTGCTCGCGAATCGCAAGTGCCAGTGCCGGAAACGGCGGCAACTGCGGCGTTTCCCCTTGTTCGATGGCTTCCAGCGCACGCGAAAAGACTTCGAGCGCCGCGATTCTCGCTCCCACGCTGGCATCGCCTTCGTCGGCGAGATCGTCGGCTGCGCGCGCGAATCGATAAATAGCAACGACTGCCGGGCGCACGGCCGCTGGTACGAGTCGCGAGGCAACCGGAAAATTCTCGTAGTGATCGACGGACACGGTGGGAAGCTTCGTTAGGCGCGCGTTCGATCCGCATCGCGCGCAGCGGCACAACGACAGCTTGTTATAATTTTGGAGCTCGACGGCGGCCGCGAAAGTGGCGGAATTGGTAGACGCACTGGATTTAGGTTCCAGCGGGTCACCCCCGTGGGGGTTCGAGTCCCCCCTTTCGCACCACCAAGAAACGCTGCCATTGCGCGAGTTCGATACCGCTCGCAAGCCCTTTTGGGTCTCCCAGATAGGCAGGTTGATCGGACTTTAAGCCGTTCGCTCACGCGCGAAAGCGCGGCCGACATTAGCAAGGATTGTTGACGCATGCAAACCCATCTCGAGAATCTCAGCGAGCTCGAACGGCGTCTCACGATGGCCGTTCCGCTGCAGGACATCGAAGGCGAAGTGAAAAAGCGCCTGACGCGACTCGCGAAGACGGTGAAGCTCGCGGGTTTTCGTCCCGGCCACGTGCCGATGAAGCTGATCGCGCAGCAGTATGGACCGCAAGTGCGCTCCGACGTGATCTCGGACGCCGTGCAAAAAAGCTTCAGCGACGCCGTGCGCGAAAACAATCTGCGCGTGGCCGGCTACCCGCGCATCGAGCCACGCAGCACAGCGGAGGCGCCTGGTGCGCTCGAATTCTCGGCGCTATTCGAGATTTATCCCGAAGTGACCGTCGGCGATGTATCGAGCGCGACGATCGAGCGCCCGCGCGTCGAAGTGACGGCTGCCGATGTCGATCGCACGCTGGATGTGCTCCGCAAGCAGCGCGCAACGTGGTCGAGCGCTACGCAACCTGCCGCCGAAGGCGATCGCGTCATCGTCGACTTCACCGGAACGATCGACGGCGCCGAGTTTCCCGGCGGACAAGCGAAGGATTTCCCGATCCAGCTCGGCGAGGGCCGCATGCTCCCTGAGTTCGAGAGCGCTTTGATCGGGGTCGACGCGGGTCAAAGCAAAACTTTCTCGCTCACGTTTCCTGCGGACTATCACGGCAAGGAAGTGGCGGGCAAGACCGCGCAGTTCACGTTGCATGTCAAAGACGTGAGCACGCCTCGACTGGCCCCGCTCGATGACGCTTTCGCGAAGACGTTCGGAATCGCGAGCGGCCGGCTCGACGACTTACGCTCCGAGGTCGCCTCGAACTTGCGCCTCGAATTGAAACGCAAGATCGAAAGCGTCGAGAAGGAGCAGGTCTTCGCAGCCCTTCGCTCGCAGGCCAGGTTCGCCCTTCCCAAAGCGATGATCGATATCGAAGCGCAGGCCGCGATGGAGCGCATGGCGCGCGATTTGCGCGAGCAGGGAATGAAGAGCGAGGACATCAAGCTCACGCCGGACATGTTTCGCGAGCAGGCCACGGAGCGCGTCAAGCTCGGCCTCGTGGTCGGCGAGCTGGTACGCTCGCAATCGCTGGCCGCGCGCCCGGAGCAGGTGAAGGCGCTGGTCAGCGAGGCCGCGCAAACCTACGAGCAACCCGAGGCCGTCGTGCGCTGGCACTACGACAAGCCCGAGCGGCTGAACGAGTTCGAAGCGCTCGCGGTCGAACGCAATATTCTCGATTGGGTGCTGGCGCGTGCCAAAGTGGTCGATCGCCCGATGGCGTTCGAAGCGCTGATGGGACCGGGCCGCAGCTAGGCTTGGTTCCGTCCGGCAGGCACCGCTTGTCGTATCGCTCCGATCACGGCACGCTTATCGGGTATCAGCTGACAGAGGCAGACCAGATAGAACCACAGCGCCGAGACCTTAGTTCCACGTCTCGATCGAAATCAAGGAGTAGCAGATGAAAGAACCTGAAGCCCTCGGCCTCGTCCCGATGGTGATCGAGCAAAGCGGGCGCGGCGAGCGCGCGTACGACATCTACTCGCGCCTGCTGAAAGAGCGCGTCGTTTTCCTGGTCGGTCCGGTCAACGACGCCACGGCCAACGTGATCGTTGCGCAGATGCTGTTCCTCGAGTCCGAGAACCCGGACAAGGACATTCATTTCTATATCAACTCTCCGGGCGGCTCCGTGTCCGCGGGGATGGCGATTTTCGACACAATGCAGTTCATCAAGCCCGACGTGTCGACGTTGTGCGTCGGGATGGCCGCCTCGATGGGCGCGTTCCTGCTCGCCGCAGGCGCCAAAGGCAAGCGCTATGCATTGCCCAACTCGACGGTGATGATTCACCAGCCGTCAGGTGGCTTCCAAGGCCAGGTTTCGGATATCGAGCGGCACGCGCAGTATGTAATCGACCTCAAGAAGCGCTTCGTGAGCCTGATGGCGCAGTTCACGGGCCGCAGCGCCGAGCAGGTCGAGCGTGATCACGATCGCGACAATTTCCTGTGGGCCGACGCCGCGAAAGAATACGGCATCGTCGACAAGGTCTTGCAAAAGCGGGTATCGGGCGGGTAGAGTGGCCGTAATCGACACGTAGGTAGTTGAATGGCCGATAAATCTTCCGGTGACAAGCTGCTTTACTGCTCCTTTTGCGGCAAAAGCCAGCATGAGGTGCGAAAGCTCATTGCCGGACCGTCGGTGTTCATCTGCGACGAGTGCATCGAGCTTTGCAACGACATCATTCGCGAGGAAGGCGCCGCGGCCGATTCCTCGCGAGCCGACCGCAACAAGCTGCCGACGCCGCACGAGATCAGGCAGATCCTCGATCAATACGTGATCGGGCAGGAGCCTGCGAAGAAAATCCTGTCGGTTGCCGTCTACAACCACTACAAACGCCTGGAATCCGCGGGCGGCAAGGACGACGAGGTCGAGCTCGCGAAGTCGAACATTCTCCTGATCGGCCCCACCGGCTCGGGAAAAACGCTACTCGCCCAGACGCTGGCGCGGCTTCTCGACGTGCCGTTTGTCATCGCCGACGCGACGACCCTCACCGAGGCAGGGTACGTCGGCGAGGACGTCGAGAACATCATCCAGAAGCTGCTGCAGAAGTGCGATTACGACATCGACAAGGCACAGCGCGGAATCGTCTACATCGATGAGATCGACAAGATTTCCCGTAAGAGCGACAACCCTTCGATCACGCGTGACGTGTCGGGTGAAGGCGTTCAGCAGGCGCTGCTGAAGCTGATCGAAGGCACGATCGCCAGCGTTCCACCGCAAGGCGGCCGCAAGCATCCGAATCAGGAGTTCGTGCAGGTCGACACCACGAACATCCTGTTCGTCTGTGGTGGCGCGTTCGATGGGCTCGAGAAGATCATCCGCCAGCGCACCGCGAAGACCGGCATCGGCTTTGGCGCCGAGGTTGCGAGCCCCGATGATCGTCGCACGACGATGATGTTGTTGCGCGAAGCCGAGCCCGAGGATCTCATCAAGTTCGGCCTGATTCCCGAGTTCGTGGGGCGGTTGCCGGTGGTGGCAACACTCGACGAGCTCGACGAGGCCGCGCTGATCCAGATTCTCGTGGAGCCCAAGAACGCGCTGATCAAGCAATACCAGAAGATGTTTCGCATGGAAGGCGTCGAGCTCGAAGTGCGCGAGCCGGCGCTGCGGGCAATCGCCAAAAAGGCGCTGGCCCGCAAGACTGGCGCGCGCGGCCTGCGCTCGATCCTGGAGCAAACGCTTCTCGACGTGATGTACGACCTGCCGTCGCTGTCGAACCTCGCCCGCTGCATCGTCGACGAGGCCACGATCGCGAATGAAGGTAAGCCACTGATGATGTACGCGGATACGCCCAAAGTCGCGTCGGCCAAGTCGTAAGTCCCTGTCCCGTCGGGACAAACACCGTCAGGTCAACCACCCGCGACGCGTCGGCGTTTCTTCGCGCGACCGCCGGTCGGGCTAACCGACCGCGGGTTTAGAGGCGAAACCGCCTGCGTGGGCCTGTTTGATACCCTCAATTCCAAGCCCCAACCCTCAAGATTGATCCTGCGAAGGTTGGCCCCACGTATGACGGGCCCCTTTGAAAGCTCTCGATGGCATCCGACCCCACGCCAAGCTCCGACCCGACCCCCTTGCCGCTGTTGCCGCTGCGCGACGTCGTCGTTTTCCCCCATATGGTGATACCGCTGTTCGTGGGTCGCCCGAAGTCGATCAAGGCGCTCGACGCCGCGATGGACGCCGGCAAGCACATCCTGCTCGTCGCGCAAAAGCAGGCGGCCAAGGACGACCCGGCCGCCGAAGATCTCTATGAAATCGGCAGCATCGCGACGGTGCTCCAGATGCTGAAGTTGCCTGACGGGACGGTGAAAGTGCTCGTCGAAGGCACGCAGCGCGCACGCATCGCGCGCGTCACCGACATGGGTGAGTACCTGTCATCGGACGCACAGGCACTCGCGGGCGATCCTGGTCATCCGCACGAGGTCGAGGCGATGCGCCGGGCGCTCCTCACCCAATTCGATCAGTACGTGAAGCTCAACAAGAAGATTCCGCCCGAGATTCTCACGTCGATGTCGGGAATCGACGACGGCGGAAGGCTCGCGGATGCGATCGCCGCTCATTTGCCGCTGAAGCTCGAGCAAAAGCAGCAAATCCTCGAGATGGGTGACGTTGCCAAGCGGCTCGAGCACCTGCTCGGCGTTCTCGAGGGTGAAGTCGACATTCTTCAGGTCGAAAAACGCATTCGCGGTCGCGTGAAGCGGCAGATGGAGAAAAGCCAGCGCGAGTACTACTTGAACGAGCAGGTCAAGGCCATTCAGAAAGAGTTGGGTGAAGGCGACGAGAACGCCGATCTCGACGAGATGGAAAAGAAGATCAAGTCGGCGAAGATGAGCAAGGAAGCCGAAGGCAAGGCGATGAACGAGCTCAAGAAGCTCCGCATGATGTCGCCGATGTCCGCGGAGGCGACGGTCGTGCGCAACTTCATCGACACGCTGGTCGGTCTACCCTGGAAGAAGAGAAGCAAGATCAACAAGGATCTCGCGAACGCAGTCAAGGTGCTCGACGCCGATCACTACGGCCTCGAAAAGGTCAAGGAACGCATCATCGAGTACCTGGCGGTGCAGCAGCGCGTCGATAAGCTCAAGGCGCCGATCCTGTGCCTCGTGGGAGCGCCCGGTGTAGGCAAGACCTCACTCGGGCAGTCGATCGCGCGCTCGACCAATCGCAAGTTCGTTCGCATGTCGCTCGGCGGCGTTCGCGACGAAGCGGAGATTCGCGGACATCGCAGGACCTACATCGGCTCGATGCCCGGCAAGATCCTGCAGAACATGACGCGCGTTGGCGTTCGCAATCCTCTGTTCCTGCTCGACGAAGTCGACAAGATGGGACAGGACTTTCGTGGCGATCCTTCGTCGGCACTGCTCGAAGTCCTCGATCCCGAGCAAAACTCGACGTTCGTCGATCATTACGTCGAAGTCGAGTACGACCTCTCGGATGTAATGTTCGTGGCGACGGCGAACACGATGAACATTCCGGCGCCGCTTCTGGACCGCATGGAAGTGATCCGCCTCTCGGGCTATACCGAGGACGAGAAGATCGCGATCGCGCGCCAGTATCTGCTGCCAAAGCAGATGAAGAACAACGGTTTGAAGCCCGAGGAGCTGCACGTCGCAGAGACGGCGCTGCGCGACATCGTGCGCTACTACACGCGCGAGGCCGGCGTTCGCAGCCTCGAGCGGGAAGTGAGCCGTATTTGCCGCAAGGTCGTGAAGGGATTGCTGCTGAAAGAAAGCGAAGGCAAGGCGCGCAAGGCAAAGAGTCCCGTCGAGGTGAATTCGAAGAATCTCGACAAGTATCTCGGCGTGCGCCGCTTTACGTTTGGCATCGCCGAAAAGAAGAACCAGATCGGACAAGTCACCGGACTGGCGTGGACCGAAGTCGGCGGCGACTTGTTGACGATCGAAGCCGTGACGCTGCCTGGCAAGGGCAAGACGACGACAACCGGCAAGCTCGGCGATGTCATGAACGAGTCCATCGCCGCGGCGCTGTCAGTTGTGCGTCATCGCAGTCGTGATCTTGGTATCCCCGCCGATTTCTTTCAAAAGACCGACCTGCACATTCACTTGCCCGAAGGCGCAACGCCGAAAGATGGACCCTCCGCAGGCGCTGCGATCGTCACGTCGATGGTGTCGGTGCTGACCGGAATTCCGGTTCGCTGCGATGTTGCGATGACCGGTGAGATCACGCTGCGAGGCGAAGTGCTGCCGATCGGCGGCTTGAAAGAGAAACTCCTTGCGGCGGGGCGCGGCGGTGTCAAGACCGTGCTGATTCCCGAAGAGAACGTGAAAGACCTGACGGAGATTCCCGACGAGATCAAGAATCGTCTGGACATCCGGCCGGTGCGCTGGATCGAGCAAGTGCTCGACCTGGCGCTCGAGCGTGCGCCGGTCCCGACGAGCGAAGAGAGCAGCAAGACCGAAGAGCCGGTCCCGCCCGCTCCCACCACCGAGGAAACGCCGGCACTGATCAAGCACTGACGCTGCGATCACGTGCTGTCGGTAGTTTTCTCGAAGCGAGCGACACGTGTTACGTCGCGCGCTTTGTTTTGATGCGAAGTGTTGCCTCGGCACGGAAGATGCTCGTGCTAATGTTTTTTTCGCGACAGGGCACTCGCGTATTGACACTGTGAAAACGCGGGCGCTATAAAGACCGCTCTCGCGCCTTGTGGCCTCTCGGGCGCTTCGCAGTGCGAATGTCTCGAAGTCATCCGCGCTTCATCTAAAAAATGCAAGGGGAACCGATTCGTGAACAAATCCGAATTGATCGATGCCATCGCCAAACACGCCGACATCTCCAAAGCCGCCGCGGGCCGCGCGCTCGACGCGACGGTAAACTCGATCAAGACATCGCTTCGCAAAGGCGACATCGTCACGCTCGTTGGATTCGGATCGTTTTATGTCGGCAAGCGCACCGCGCGCGCCGGACGCAATCCGCGCACCGGCGCGACGATCACGATCGATGCGGCGAAAGTGCCGAAGTTCCGGGCTGGAAAAGAGCTCAAGGATTCGCTAAACTAATTAGTCGACGCAAGAGGGCGTCCGCGCGTTCGGCGTCATACGTAACGCCAGCGTTGCGCCTTTGCGTCGAGATGGTTTCGTGACGGGCGCCTAGGGGCGGCCGTCGGCGCCCGTGGAACTGCACGAAACAACGAGGTTATGCGGGTTGTGTGCAGAAATCGGTCGGTTGTGTCGGGTGCTTAGCTCAGTTGGTAGAGCGTCGCCCTTACAAGGCGAATGTCGGGAGTTCGAGCCTCTCAGCACCCACCATTCGCGATCGAGTTCGGGCAAGATTCACGCGAACACGGAGTGGTAGTTCAGTTGGTTAGAATACCGGCCTGTCACGCCGGGGGTCGCGGGTTCGAGTCCCGTCCACTCCGCCAACCTTTCTAAATCAGAGCGTCACAGCGTCAAAGCGAGAGCGGGTTCGCGCTTTCTAGGACGCTGATCGCTCGACGCCATGTTCGATACCGTTCACAAGCACCGGCGGCTCGCGCAAATCGTTCTTGCGCTACTGATCATCCCCTTCGCGTTCGTCGGCGTCGACTATTACTTTCAGCGGGACGCGCGCACGGCAACGGTGGCCACAGTCGGCGGCACGGAGATCACGCGCGCGGAGTTCGACGAGCTTTTGCGCCAGCAGCAGGATCGGATGCGCGCATCGATGGGACGCAATTTCGATGCATCGATTTTCGACAGCCCGGAAGTTCGCTTTTCGCTGTTGGAGCAGCTCGTTTCGCAAAAACTGCTCCAGCGCGAAGCGCGCGAGCTGCGCTTTCGCGTGGCCGATGCCGATCTTGCGCGGGTCATCGGTGGCATCGACGCATTTCGTGTCGACGGCAAGTTCTCCCCCGAGCGTTACCGAAGCCTCCTTGCCGCGCAAAACATGACGCCGGCGATGTTCGAGCAGCGCATGCGCGAAGATTTGTTGCTGGCGCCGCTGCAGGAGCCGCTTGCCAACGCCAATATCATCGCGCGCACATCGGGTGAGCGCTTCGTGCGATTGCTGGAGCAGGAGCGGGAGGTGGCGATCGCAAACGTGGACGCCCAGGCTTTTGCCAGGGACGTGAAAGTCGACGACGCGCAGGTAAAGCAGTTCTACGATCAGAACCAGGCCGCATTCCAGACCCCCGAGCAGGCCAGGATCGAATACGTGATGCTGACGTTGCCTGCCCTGGTCGCGAAAACGCCGGTCGACGCCGAGGAGCTCAAAAGGCAGTATCAGTCGAATCTCCCGAACTACACCAAGCCCGAGGAGCGCCGTGCGTCGCACATTCTCGTCGCCGTAAAGCCGGGCGCAAAGGACGACGACAAGGCTGCGGCGAAGAAGAAGGCCGAAGAACTTGCACGCGCCGCGCGGGCGAACCCCGCGAAATTCGCCGAGCTTGCCAAAGCGAACTCCGAAGACCCAGGCTCGTCGGCGCAGGGCGGCGATCTTGGAACGTTTGCGCGCGGGTCAATGGTGAAGCCGTTCGAGGATGCCGCGTTTGCCGCAAAGCAGGGCGAGATCGTCGGGCCGGTGGAGACCGATTTCGGCTACCACGTGATTCGCGTGACAGGGATAGAGCAGGGTCGCACGAAAACGTTCGATGAAGTGAAGGCGGATCTCGAGCAGGAAGTGAAGCGCCAGAAGGCGCAGACGCGCTTCGCGCAGGCCGCCGACCAGTTGCAAAACCTCGTCTACGAGCAAGCCGAGTCACTCGCACCGGTGGCCAAGGCGCTTGGGCTCGAGGTCACGACCACGCCGTTGCTCGGACGTGCACAGATCCAGCAGCTTGCCGGCGGGAATGCGAAATTCGTGCAGGCACTGTTCTCTCCGGAGTCGCTACAGGCCAAGCGCAACACTGAAGCGATCGAGATCGCGCCGAACACGTTGATGGCCGGGCGCATCGTCGAATATCAGTCGGCTCAGCCGCGCCCGTTCGACGACGTCAAAGGCGAAATTCAAAAGCAGCTCGTTGCGCGCGCCACCGCGGAGCTCGCGCAAAAGGCAGGGCGTGACAAGCTTGCGCTGCTCGAATCGGGCAAGAGCGAGAAAGAGACGGGCGTGAATTTCGCAAAGCCCATCGTTTTGCAGCGCTCGCAGGCGCAGCAAGCAGTGCCGCCCGATGCGGTAGCTCGGATCTTCGGTGCCGACCCCGGGAAGCTGCCGACCTACTTCGGCGCGCCAAATCAGCGCGGTGGCTTTTCGATTTACAAGCTCATGCGCGTCACGACGCCGCAAGTCAATGATGCGCAACGCATTACGGCGGCTTCAGCAAGACTCGGGGAACAGATCGGGCGCGAGCTGACCAACGCCTATATCGCGACGCTCAAGGCCAAAGAGAACGTCAAAATCGATCAGGCGGCGCTCGAGAAGAAATAGGCCGTCCTCCTCAGCACTTCTTTTCGTACATCATCAATTCGAGTCGCTGAACTTCGGCCTTTCTCGCAGAGGCGTCCATCACGACGCGCTCGCCTTTTTCGTTCATGCGATAGATGACCATTTCGCTGCGGCCGAGCCCGGCAACGTGTGAACGCGCCTGCTGGCAGAGCGCCGCTTGCTTTTGCGCGTCGACGCGTGCCTTGTCAGCTTTTTGCGCTACATCGGCGCGATCGAGCTGACGCTTCTTGAGCTCGGCATCCTTGGACGCTAGCTCTTTCAGCGCATTGGGATTCGCCGGGGGAGGCGCGGGGCGAACAGCCTCGGCTTTCACATTGCCGGTGGGAGGTTGATCCGAGTACACGATGCGGCCGGTCGAGTCCGTCCACTTGTACATCGCGCCCAACGACGGCCAACTGGTACACAACAGCGTCACTGCGAGCAATGTGGTCAAGCGAGCGGTTTTGAGGCGAGCGTCACGCAGCATGCGAGCTCCGGGCATTTTCATGACGCTGGCAACTTACTCCAGCGAAGCTCGCAGCGTCAACGGCCGCCGCTCGGCAACGGACGGTCGGTATAATTCGTCTTTGCGAGCGCCCGACTGGGTGGCAAGCCGCGCGGCGTCAGGTCGACGGCAAGCTTACCGTCGGGCCACCAGGAGTTGCTCAATGCGAGTCGTCCGCAAGGCCTTGACGTTCGACGACGTCCTCCTCGTCCCTGCGCACTCCACCGTCGTTCCACGCGAAGTAAACCTCAGAACGCGACTGACCAGCGGAATCACGCTTAACGTACCGCTGGTTGCGGCCGCAATGGACACGGTGACCGAGGCGCGGCTTGCGATCGCGATCGCACAGGAAGGCGGTATCGGCATCGTCCACAAGAACATGCCAGCGGCCAAGCAAGCCGCTGAAGTGGCGAAGGTCAAGCGCTTCGAGTCCGGGGTCGTCAAGGACCCCATCACGATTCCACCGACGATGAGCGTGCGCGATGTTCTCGCGTTGACGCAAAAGCATCGCATCTCGGGATTGCCGGTCGTCGAAGGTCGGAGGCTCGTCGGCATCGTCACCAATCGTGACCTGCGCTTCGAGACCAACCTCGATCAGCCGGTCTCCGAGATCATGACGCGCGGCGATCGCCTGATCACTGTGCGCGAGGGAACCGATCTCGAGACCGCGAAAGGCCTGATGCATCGCTATCGGCTGGAGCGCGTGCTGGTCGTGAATGCTGCACAGGAGCTGCGCGGCCTGATCACGGTGAAGGACATTCAGAAATCGACCGAGCACCCGCTTGCGTGCAAAGACGATGCGGGTCGGTTGCGCGTCGGCGCTGCAGTCAGTGTTGCGGCTGATAACGAGGAGCGCGCAGAGCTCCTCGTCGCGGCGGGGGTGGATGTGCTCGTCGTCGATACGGCGCATGGCCATTCGCAAGGCGTGCTCGAACGCGTGCGTTGGGTGAAGCGGCGCTTTCCGCAAGTGCAGTTGATCGGCGGCAACGTTGCAACGGCAGCGGGCGCGCAAGCGCTTGTCGATCATGGCGCGGATGCCGTGAAAGTAGGCATCGGGCCGGGCTCGATCTGCACGACACGAATCGTTGCGGGCGTGGGCGTTCCGCAGATCACCGCGGTGCAAAGCGCGCTGGAAGGCGCAGCGAAGGCCAATGTTCCGGTGATCGCCGACGGCGGCATTCGTTACTCGGGCGATATCGCCAAGGCCATCGCCGCAGGTGCATCGTCGGTGATGCTCGGAAGCCTGTTCGCAGGCACCGACGAGTCACCCGGCGAGATCGAGCTCTATCAGGGCCGCTCGTACAAGAGCTATCGCGGAATGGGCTCGCTTGCAGCGATGCAGCTGGGCAGTTCGGATCGCTACTTTCAGGAGCTGGAAAAAGAGGATCCGATTGCGGCTGCCGAGAAGCTCGTTCCCGAAGGCATCGAAGGTCGCGTCCCTTACAAGGGCGCGCTGGTCAACGTGATTCAGCAGCTGATAGGCGGCTTGCGTGCGGCGATGGGCTACTGCGGTGCCGCGACGATCGAGGATTTGTCGTCGCGTGCCGAGTTCGTCGAGATCACGAGTGCGGGCATTCGCGAATCGCACGTGCACGACGTGCAGATCGTGAAGGAAGCGCCGAATTATCGGGCGGAGTGAATTGCGTGGAAAGCGGGGATAGGATCGAGGATCGAGGATCGGGGGGGCAGAACGCCGAATCGACGCGCCGTTCAGTAAGCACAACGATCAGTTCACAGAATGGTTCTGCAGAGAGCTCCCTCGCCCCTCGTTCCTCGCTCCTCCCTCCGCCTTCCGGCGCAGCGCGCCATCCACGCATCCTCATCCTCGACTTCGGCTCACAGGTCACGCAACTCATCGCGCGCCGATTGCGCGAGACGCATGTCTATTGCGAGATTCATCCGCATGACGTTTCAGACGCTTTCATTGGTGAATTCGCGCCGCGCGGAGTAATTCTGTCCGGAAGCCATGCGAGCGTTTACGACGAGGACGCGGGCCGGGTTCCGGACGCGGTGTGGACGCTCGGCGTACCGGTGCTTGGGATCTGTTACGGCATGCATGCGATGGCGCATCAGCTTGGCGGCAAGGTCGAGCCCGGCAACGTGCGCGAGTTCGGATACGCGGAGATGCGGGCGCGCGGCCATTCGACGCTCTTTCGGGATATCGAGGATCGGCATAACGACGAGGGCCATGGCCTGCTTGACGTGTGGATGAGCCATGGCGACAAAGTGACGGGGGTGCCGCCCGGGTTCAAGGTGATTGGATCGTCGAGCGCCTGCGGGATCGCGGGAATGGCTGACGAGGCGCGTCGCTTCTACGCCGTGCAATTCCATCCTGAAGTCACGCACACGCCGCAAGGCGCGGCGATCCTCGGCCGTTTCGCGCATGAGATCTGCGGAATCGGCGACGACTGGAACATGCACGACTACGTGCCCGAGGCCATCGAGCGCGTTCGCAACGAGGTTGGCCACGAGCGGGTGATTCTGGGGCTGTCGGGCGGGGTCGATTCGTCGGTTGCTGCGGCGCTCATACATCGTGCGCTCGGCGACCAATTGACCTGCGTGTTCGTCGATCATGGGTTGTTGCGACTCGACGAGGCGAATCAAGTGATGGCGACGTTCGCCGAGCATCTGGGTGTGAATGTCATTCACGTCGATGCGTCCGACCTCTTCCTGGGAGCGCTCGCGGGCGTCGATGATCCCGAAACGAAGCGCAAGATCATCGGGCGGATGTTCGTCGAAGTGTTCCAGCGTGAAGCTGCAAAAATCGCCGATGCGCGCTGGCTCGCACAAGGCACGATTTATCCGGATGTGATCGAGTCCGCGGGCGCCAAGACCAAGAAGGCGCATACGATCAAGTCGCACCACAACGTCGGAGGCTTACCCGAAACACTTCACTTGAAGCTTCTCGAGCCGTTACGCGAGCTTTTCAAGGACGAAGTGCGCGAGCTGGG
>DATLOI010000147.1:0-6490 GCA_035536295.1 Casimicrobiaceae bacterium | reverse complement strand
AGGCAATCGTGAAGACGATTCAGGCCGACACGCAGGACGCCGTCGCGGCCATGGAGAAATCGACGGTCGGCGTGGTCGAGGGAACCAAGCTCTCCGACGCGGCCGGCCAGGCGCTGTCGGAGATCCAGAAGGTGTCGCGCGACCTTGCCGACCTGATCGCGAAGATCACGACGCAGACGCAGATGCAGTCGGCGTCGGTCAGCGACGTGACCAAGGGCATGCAGGGCATCTTGCGGATCACCGAGGAAACGACCGAGGGCACGAAGCAGACGAACGTGTCGATCGGACAGTTGACGCGCCTTGCGGCGGAGCTCCGCTCGTCGGTCGCCGGCTTCAAGGTCTAACGAACGCCGCTCGACTGGATCGCTTCTTGCGAACAGTCGTGGCCCAAGCGTAAGGAACGAATCGCCGTGGCTTTGGAAAGCGCATCCGAGTTCGACGTTGGCCCGCTATCGTGGGTGCAGGGTGAGATCGACCAGTCGCTGACGCGCGGTCTCGCTTCGCTTGCCGAGTTCGGCGCGAAGCCCGATGATCCGACGGCGTTGAAGCACGCGCGCACTCACGTGCACCAGGCGGCCGGGGCGATCCAGATGGTGGGGCTCGACGCGATCGTTGCCTACACCGACGAGATCGAGCGCCACCTTGCGCGGCTCGAGGAAATGCCCGCTTCCGCGCTTTCGGAAGCGCTTGCAGTGGTCGATCGCGCTTGCAAGAAGCTTCAAATCTTTCTCGGCGAAGTCGTCAATGGCGCGGCGCCGGTACCGCTGAAGCTTTATCCCGAATACGAAGCGCTGCAGCGTGCGCGCGGCGTTCGCGCGACCTCGCCAACCGACCTTTTCTACCCGGACTTGTCGGCGCGCGCGCCCCGTGGTGCACCGCGCGATGCGCTCACGCCTAACCGCATGTCGTCGCATCTGATCAAGCAGCGTCGCCTATATCAGCGCGGCCTGCTCGCGTGGCTGCGCGGCGATAACGCCGGCGCCAAGACGATGCGCGATGCGATTGCAGGCATCGAAGTGGTGACGACGCAGCAGAGCCTTCGCGCGTTCTGGTGGAGCGTCGACGCGCTATTGGAATCAGTGATGGAGCACGGCGTCGAGCTCGGCTTCGGCATGAAGCAGCTTGCCGCGCGCATCGATCTGCAGATCCGGCGCGTCGCGCAAGGCGGTGCGAAAGTCGCCGACCGCCTGCGGCGCGAAGTGCTCTATTACGTCGCGATCAGCGCGCCCGTCGGCGTGCAGGTGCAAACGGTTCAGCGCGCGTTCAAGCTCGCGGGATTGATCCCCACCGCCGAGACGATCGCAACCGACGTCGTCGCGCTGCAGCCGCTGATCCGGGAAGCTCGCGAGCAGCTCGCCGGCGCCAAGGACACCTGGCTCAAGTTCGCCTCGGGGCGCGCCGAGAATCTGCCGAAGCTCAAAGCCACGCTCACCTCGGTGCATACCAAAGCCGCTCAGATGAAGCAGGGCGCGCTGATGAAGCTCACCGCAGCACTCGTCGAGCGATTGGACAAGATGCCGAGCTCGTCGATCAGCGAGCCGCTCGCGATGGAATTCGCAACGGGGCTCTTGCTCGCCGAAAGCGCGTTCGAGAATTGCACGAGCCTCGCCGAGGATTTCCCGAAGCAAGTCAACCAGATCATCGCTCGCCTCGATGCAGCGCGCTTGGGCCGCGCGGCGCCGCAAGGCCGCGCGCCGATGCTGGATGAGATGAGCAAGCGTGCGCAGGAGCGCGTGCTCTTGGCGCAGGTCGGCCGCGAGATTCAGGCGAACCTTCGGCACATGGAGCATGTGCTCGATGCGTTCTTCCGCGACAACGCCAAGCGCGCCGATCTGGCGACGCTCGGCAAGGACAGCACGCAGATTCGCGGCGCGCTTCGTATTCTCGGTCTCGACGAGGCGGAGCGACTCCTGGGACTTTGCCAGGAGCAAATCGAGTCGTACGCCAACCCCGATACGCCGGTCGGCAACGACGATCTCGAGCTTCTCGCCGAGTCGCTTTCGGGCCTCGGCTTCTATATCGAGGCCGTCGAGCACGAACGTCCCGATCGCGATCGACTGATCGCGCCCCTGATCGCCAAGCGCTCGGGAGTCGCGCCCACACTCGTCGTCGATCAGCATGATTCGGTCGAGAACGCGGTCGCCGAGCTTCGCGCGAAGCTTCCATCGCTCGTCGAGGAAGTGCATCGCGCACCTAGCGATCGCGCTGCGCGCGAGGGGTTGCGGAGGCAGCTCGCCTCGCTACGCGATGACGCCGAATTGATCGGCGACACCGAGCTTGTCGCGCAAGCGGAAGCCGCGGCCAAAGAGGTCGATGCGGGCGGCACCGAGAATCTCGCTGCGGTCGTCGAGGCGATTGCCGACACGGGCGCGCCAATGGTCGAGATTTCCGACGAGACGCAGCGCTTGCTCGAGGTCGACGCGCACAACCTCGACGCGGAGCTCCTCGACATTTATCTCACCGAAGCCCAAGAGGTGCTGGGCGCGATCGACGCGAATGCCAACGTGCTTGCCGACAACATGGGCGATCGCGATGCGCTGGTCAATGTGCGGCGTAGCTTCCACACGCTCAAAGGGTCGGGGCGGATGGTCGGCCTGACCGAGCTCGGCGAATACGCCTACGACGTCGAGAAAATCCACAACCGGCTGTTGGACGAAGAGCGTCCGGTGACGCCTGCCGTGCTGGCAATGATTCGCGTCGCCGCCGCGGCGTTTCGCAACTGGATCGAGGCGCTGCACGCGAGCAAGCGCGTGACCCCCGATCCGAAAGGGCTGCACGATTCGATTCGTGCAGTGGAAGCCGAGCTTCCGGGTCGTGAAAGCGTAATCGGCTCCCTCCCAAAAGACCCGCAGGCAGGGCCCGCCAAGGCGTCGGCGCCAATGCTCGGAATCGTTCCGGCACACCTGTCGCCGCCGGCGCCGCCCAACGACCCTGATCTCGATCGACCGCTCGAAGTCGTCGACGCAGCGCTAAGCGCCGATGCGATCGACGCTGTCGGTGATTTGCCGACACTCGATTTGATCGAACTGCCCGAGCTCGGCAGCGCCGCGCACGACGCGCCGAGCGTCGAGGTTGAAAGCGTCGAAACCCTGGAAACGCTCGACCTTGTCGCTCCGGACGCGAGCGTCGACCTCGCGCCTCCACCGCGAAGCGAATCGCCGATCGCGAACGCGCCGACACTGAAGCTCGTCGCCGACAATACGCGCCGCGACCCCTCCACTCCGGCACCGGCACTCGACTCTTCGCATTCGCAACGCGTCGTCATTCCGCTTGGCGAGTCTTCGGCGGAGCTCGAAGTATCGATCGGCGAGGTGACACTTTCCCGCACGCTGTGGAAAATCCTCGTCGACGAAGCCGAGCAGCATCTGGCCACACTCGAGCGCGACCTCGCAACAATAGAAAGCGAGCCTTATAGCGTGCCCGCGCCTTCGATGATTCGTGCTGGCCACACGCTGTGCGGCATACATCGCACCGGCGGCTTTCAGCTCATCGCAGCGCTGGCGAAAGCCCTCGAATTGACGTTGATTGCGCTTGCGCAGCGCGGCGCGCCGATGCCGGCGACATCGCAACCGGTGCTCGCCCGCGCGGTCGCGGGTCTACGACGCCTGGTGTCGCACGTTCAGGCGCGAACGTCGTTCCACCCCGGCGACAGCGCCGAAGCGCGCGAAATTCATGTCGAGCTCGATGCATTGCGACAGGAGGCGACGCAAGCGCTTGCGCCGCAAGTCGAGCGCGACAACCAACCGGCAAGCGACGACGTCACGCACGTCGACGAGAATGCACCGGCCGAAGCGCCTCTGTTGTCGACCGAAGAGGTCACGCTTCCCAAAGCGGAAGCGCACGCCGATCCGCTCGTGGGAATTCGCGACGAGATCGAGGATTCCGAAGTGCTCCAGATCTTCCTCGACGAAGCGGCCGAGCTCTTGCCGGTGGCGGGTGATGCGTTGCGCGCATGGCGGCGGGCTCCGAGCGACGACGATCACGCGCACGAGTTGCGGCGCACGTTGCACACGTTCAAGGGTAGCGCACGCATGGCCGGCGCGATGCGCTTGGGCGAGCTCACCCACTTGATGGAGTCGCGGCTGCTCGACGGGGATCGTCTTGCAGCGGGAACCAATCAGCGCTTCGAGGCGCTCGATACCGATCTCGACCGCGTTGCGTACGTCCTCGAAAAGCTCAAGGCCGGCGAGGTGAACGCGCCGCTCCCGTGGCTGCAAAGCGAAATCGAGCCGGCAGTCGAGAGCGCCGACAATCACGGCGCTCTTGCAGCACCAGCAAAGCGGATGGTCGAGCAAACCCCGGTTGTCAGAGCCGCGGCAGCGCCGACAACGAGCTCTGTTGCAGAGTCGCGCGCGCCACGCATCGAGCCGATTCACGACGCGGACAGCGGCTCGCGCGCGATGCTGCGCGTTCGCGCCGATACCATCGACCGGCTGGTGAACGAGGCCGGTGAAGTGGCGATCTCGCGAGCCCGCATCGAGGCCGAGCTGCGCGCCTTGAAAGCGAATCTGTTGGAGCTCACGAACTCGGTGATTCGCTTGCGCAGCCAAGTGCGCGAGATCGAGATCCAAGGCGAGACGCAGATTCAATCGCGCATGACGCAAATTCACGACCACGGCGATTTCGATCCGCTGGAATTCGATCGCTTCACGCGCTTCCAGGAGCTGACGCGCTCGCTTGCCGAAGGCGTCAACGACGTGTCGACCGTGCAGCAATCGGTGCTGCGCAATCTCGACGATGCCGATGCGGCATTGCTTGCGCAGGCGCGGCTGTCGCGCGATGTTCAACAACAGCTCTTCGCGATTCGCACCGTGCCGTTCAACAGTCTTTCCGATCGCCTGTATCGGATCATGCGCTCGGTCGCGAAAGAGCTCGACAAGCGCGCGAATCTCGAAATCGTCGGTGCGACGACCGAGCTCGATCGGTCGGTGCTGGAAAAGCTCGCCGGGCCGCTCGAGCACTTGTTGCGCAACGCGCTCGATCACGGCATCGAAAGCCGCGACGCGCGCCGCGCTGCAGGCAAGGCCGAGCAGGGTGAGATCACGCTGACCGTGCGCCAGGCCGGCAATGAAATCGTGATCGAGCTGGTCGACGACGGTGGTGGCATCGAACTTTCGCGCATTCGCGAGAAAGCGATTGCGCTTCAAATGATCGCGGCGGATGCCGAGCCGACCGAAGCGCAATTGCTCGATTGCATTTTCAGGCCGGGTTTTTCGACGGCATCGAAAGTCACCGCGATCTCGGGTCGTGGTGTCGGCATGGACGTCGTCCGCTCGGAGATCGCCGCACTCGGTGGACGTGTCGACATCGCGAGCAAGCATCGCTTCGGAACGCGCTTCACGCTATCGCTGCCCTTGACGCTTGCAGTTGCGCAAGCAGTTCTCGTCAAGGCGGGCGGGCGCTTGTGGGCGTTGCCTGCGTCGATGGTCGAGCAGGTGCAGCAGGTCCGCGAAAAGGCGCTCCTCGACCTGTACGTGCGTCGCGAAGTCGAGTGGCAGGGTCGTCATTACCCGTTCCATTACCTGCCGCGCCTTTTGGGCGACAGCTCGCATGATCCCGAGCCGCAGCGCTACAACTCCGTGCTGCTGGTGAAAGCAGGACAACTGAACGCCGCGATCCATGTCGACGAAATGATCGGCAATCAGGAAATCGTGGTGAAGAACATCGGTCCGCAACTCGCGCGCGTGTCCGGCATCTCGGGCGCGACTGTGCTTGGCACCGGCGAGATCGTGCTGATCCTGCATCCGGTGCAGCTCGCGCAGCGCGCGGACATCAAGCGGTTCGATCCGGACGTTGCGTCGCGGGTCCCCGCTGCGCTTGCCGCCGAACGCGCCGCGCTGCCGACAGTGTTGATCGTCGATGACTCGTTGACGGTGCGCAAGATCACGAGCCGCCTGTTGACGCGCGAAGGCTTCACGGTGACCACCGCAAAGGATGGCGTCGATGCACTGCAGGTCTTAAGCGACACTATTCCCGATGTCATCCTGCTCGACATCGAAATGCCGCGCATGGACGGCTTCGAGTTCACCAAGACGATGAAAAACGATCCGAGGCTCGCGCGAATTCCGATCATCATGATCACCTCGCGCACCGCGGACAAGCATCGAGCGCGCGCTGCCGAGCTTGGCGTCGATATCTATCTCGGCAAACCCTATCAGGAAGAAGAGCTTCTGAAGCATTTGCGGGAGATCGTCGCGGCGACGGTATAGCTGTGACCAGAGCTGGCGCGGCGACGCGCCGTTCACGTAGAGTGTCGGGCTTAGGCGACCACGCGAGAGTAGGGCGTGCCCGACCAGCCCGCCGTCACGACGCTCTTCTTTACCGATCTCGAAGGCAGCAGCCGGCTCTGGGAAACGAATCCGGAAGGCATGCAGCCTGCGATGGCGCAGCACGACGCGCTGTTGCGTCGCGAGGTGATCACACACCGGGGCGAAGTGGTCAAGATGACCGGCGACGGGATCTGCGCGGCGTTCGTCGATCCACTCGACGC
>DATLOI010000146.1:0-16013 GCA_035536295.1 Casimicrobiaceae bacterium | reverse complement strand
GTTGTGCTGGAGATTGCCAGCGGCACCGGACAGCATGTCATCCATTTCGCCAGGGCGCTTACAGGATTGACATGGCAACCCTCCGATCCTGATGCGGAGCGACGGCGCTTGATAGAACGGCGTCTCTCCGAGGAGCGTCTGGCGAATACGAATCCTCCACTCGACCTCGATGTCAGCAGTCATCCGTGGCCGTTGCAACGCGCCGACGCCGTGGTATGCATCAACATGATTCACGTTGCGCCGTGGCCCTCGACCCAGGCGTTGTTCGACGGCGCGCGAAGTTTGCTCGCGCCCGACCAGGTGTTGTTCCTGTATGGACCCTACCGGCGCTTCGGGCAGCACACGGCGGAAAGCAACGCGCGGTTCGACAGCGAACTCCGCGAACACAACCCGCAATGGGGACTTCGCGACCTCGAAGCGGTTTGTGAGGTTGCGCTTGGCTACCGGTTCGAGCTGAACGAGATCGTCGCGATGCCGGCGAACAACCTGAGCTTGGTGTTCAGGCGCCTCGCAGCGTAACCCTCAAGCCATCGCGACCGCGCTCTGCGGAGCGTTCTCGAGCGCCTCGATTTCGAGCGACGCAGCAAGCTGCGCAAGCCGCGCCACCACGCCGTATGCGTAGAAGCGATTTGGCGCACATCCCGCCGGACCTTGCGGATCCGGTATGCACGGCGCCTCGAACGCGAGCGGAACGAACTGCGCGCCGGGAGCATTCAAGTTTTCGTCCTTGCCGCGCGCCGTGTGCACGCGATAGAAGCCGCCGACGACGAAGCGATCGATCATGTAGACGACCGGCTCGGCGATCGCATCGTCGATCGATTCGAACGTATAAACGCCCTCCTGGATGATGACCGAGCTCACTTCGAGCCCTTCCTTGACGACCGCCATCTTGTTGCGCTGCTTGCGGTTGAGCGCGACCACGTCGGCGGGATCGTGCACGGTCATGATTCCCATTCCGTAGGTTCCCGCGTCCGCTTTCACGATGACGAATGGCCGCTCGGCGATTCCATACTCCGCGTATTTTTTCGCGATGCGCGAAAGCAGCGTGCCGACATTGCTGGCAAGGCATTCTTCGCCGGTGCGCTCCTGGAAGTCGATCTTCCCGCATACGGAGAAATAGGGATCGACGAGCCACGGGTCGATGCCGACGATCTCGCCGAACTCTTTTGCGACGCTGCTGTAGAGATCGAAGTGATGGGACTTGCGTCGATTGAACCAGCCGGAGGACAAAGGCGGCGCGACCACCTGATCGATATCGTTGAGAATCGCAGGGCGACCTGCCGACAAGTCGTTGTTCAAGATCACCATGCAGGGATCGAAATCACCGACGGCGACGCGTCGACCGCGACGCTGAATCGGTTCGACCAGTAACGATTCGCCGTCACCGGCATCGATGTGCGTAGGCTCGCTGATCTCGGGATTCAACGAACCGATGCGAACGCGCATTCCCGCCTGACGCAGGATCCCGACGAGCGTCGCGACATTCTGCAAATAAAACGCGTTGCGCGTGTGATTCTCGGGAACGAGGAGTACGCCGCGCGCGTCGGGACAGACGCGCTCGACTGCGGTTTGTACAGCCTGCACGCAAAGCGGCAGAAACGCTTCGTTGAGATTGTTGAAGCCGCCCGGAAAGAGATTCGTGTCGACGGGCGCCAACTTGAAGCCGGCATTGCGAAGGTCGACCGACGCGTAGAACGGAATGGCGTGCTCCTGCCAATGCGATCGTAGCCAGCGCTCGATCTCCGGCATGCGATCGAGAATGCGCCGCTCGAGAACCTGCATCGGGCCGCTTTGCGCGGTCGTAAGGCGTGGAACCATCGGATCATTCTAGCCGATCGATGGCGCCGATCGCCTCCCAGGGCGGACATGATGAAAAAAGGGCGCGTCCAGTAACGCGCCCTTTGCACCGCACTGCAGAATCGAGCTAGATGCGATACGCCGACTCACCATGCGACGCGATGTCCAGCCCCTCGCGCTCGTCTTCTTCCGCGACACGCAAGCCGACGACCAGATCGACGACCTTGTACGAGACGAAGGCGACCACGCCGGACCAGAGAATCGTCAAGGCCACCGCTTTCGCCTGCGTCCACACCTGCGATGCGATCGAATAATCGCCGGCTTTGATTACAGCACCGGTCACCCAGTCACTTACATACCCGGGACCGCCGAGGGAGGGATCGTTGAACACACCGGTCAAAAGGGCGCCGAGAATGCCGCCCACCGCGTGCACGCCAAACACGTCGAGCGAATCATCGGCGCCGAGCATGCGCTTCAATCCGTTCACGCCCCACAGGCAGACGATGCCCGCGCACGCGCCGATGACGAATGCGCCCGGGATTCCGACATTGCCGGCGGCGGGCGTGATCGCGACGAGACCCGCGACTGCGCCCGACGCCGCGCCGAGCATCGATGGCTTGCCTTTGATCAGCCACTCGCCGAACGTCCACGACATCACCGCACAGGCAGTCGCAAGGAACGTATTCATGAACGCGAGCACGGCGGAATTGTTCGCCTCGAGCGCGGAGCCTGCGTTGAAGCCGAACCAACCCACCCACAGCAGCGACGCGCCGATCATCGTCATAGGGAGGTTGTGCGGCGCCATCGCTTCTCTGCCGAATCCGATGCGCTTGCCGAGCAGGAATGCACCGACGAGTCCCGCGACACCGGCGTTGATGTGAACGACGGTGCCGCCCGCGAAATCGAGCGCTCCCCATTGCCAGATCAGTCCGGCCTTCGCGCTGACCGCGTCGACGACTTTCGGATCGGTGTAGGCATCCGGGCCCATCCAGAACCAGACCATGTGCGCGATCGGCGCATACGCGAACGTGAACCATAGAACGCCGAACAAAAGCACCGCGGAGAACTTGATGCGCTCGGCGAACGCACCGAGGATCAGGCACACGGTGATCGCCGCGAACGTCGCCTGGAACGCTGCGAACAGCATTTCGGGAATCGGCGTGGCCTTCGAGAACGTCGCCCCCATCGCGAATTCGTTTTTTGCCGAATCGTAGAGCCCCGACAGGAACAACCGGTCGAAGCCGCCGATGAACGCATTGCCTTCGGTGAACGCGATGCTGTAGCCGTAGACGCACCACAAAACGACAGTCATCGAGAACACGACGAACACCTGCATCAGAACCGACAGCATGTTCTTCGCTCGCACCATGCCGCCGTAGAACAGCGCCAGCCCCGGAATGGTCATCAGGATGACAAGCGCTGTCGCGACGAGCATCCAAGCGACGTCGCCTTTGTCCGGCGTGGGCGCGGCTGCTGCGGTTGCTGGTGTGCTCGGGCTCGTTGATGCAATTGCAGCTGCCGGAGCGGGCGCTGATACAGCCGGCGCCGATGCCGATGCCGCAGGCGCCGCCTTGTCTTGCGCAAGTGTCGGTAGGGCGAGCGTCAACGCGCACGCGATTGCCATCGATGCGATTACACGTTTCATTGGAATTCCCCTTACAGCGCTTCCGCGCCGATTTCGCCGGTGCGGATGCGCACGACCTGCAGAAGGTCGAAAACGAAAATCTTGCCGTCGCCGATCTTTCCCGTATTGGCCGACTTCTCGATCGCCTCTATCGTGCGCTCGACAAGATCGTCCTTGATCGCGGCTTCGATCTTGACCTTCGGCAGGAAATCGACGACGTATTCGGCGCCGCGATAGAGCTCGGTGTGGCCCTTTTGCCGCCCGAAGCCCTTGACCTCGGTGACGGTGATGCCTTGCACGCCGATCGCGGATAGCGCTTCGCGAACCTCGTCGAGCTTGAACGGCTTGATGACTGCGGTGACCATTTTCATTGCGCGTCTCCCTAAAGCGTCTTTTTCACATACACGACGCCGCGGTCCTTGCTCGTGTCGTAGCCGGTGAGATCGGTGTAGAAGCGCGACTTCGCGTTGTTGCCGCTGTAGTACGCGCCGACTTCGAGACCTTTGACAAAGCCCTCCGGCACCGTGTAGGCGACGCCGAGCTTCCAGTCCGTGTACCCGACCTTGCCCAACGTCGAAGCGTCGCCGTCATTTCCGTCGCGACGCACGTCGAGGTGACCGACGTGGCCGATCAGCGCCAGGCCTGTTTCACCCACCGGGTAGGTTGCCGACAAGTCGACATAGATCGAGCCATCGGTCTTGTCCGCATCTCGATTCGGGCGAGCGCCGAAATAGTCGGTGGTCGCGTACGAGAGCTTGAGGCTCACCCACTTCCAACCCACTGCGCCATAGACTTCGAACGTGTTTGCGTTGACCACACCGGCGAGGCGCTTGCCCGGATAGTAGTAATAGAGTCCGCCGACGTCGTAGAAGAAGTCCGTGTCGCCGAAGTTTGCTTTGTAGCCCGCATAGAAGTCCCATTCGAGCGAGCTGCGCGAGTACGCGCCGAAATCCTCGAGCCAGCTGATGTTGCTCGCCCATGTGCCTGCGTAGAAGCCGCTCGCATGCGCGTAGTCGAAGCCGCCTTGCACCGCCGGCTTGCCGCCGGTTTGGCTGATGCCGCGAAAAATGTATTCGGAGTACAGGCCGATGTTTGCAGTGAGCGTGTGCTCGGGAGGCGGCGGTGTCGGCGCCGGCGTCTGGGCGAGTGCGGCGCCGGCGAGCGCGGTGATGGCGAGCGCAAGCGAAGCGCTTGCGATTGCGTGACGATGCATGAGATTCCCTCGGTTGTTTAAGACGTGGCGATGAAACGCGGGATCAGGGCAGCATTTCGTATGCCATCGTGTTTTGTTCTTCTGTTTCAGTTGCTTATAGAATTCTTCGAGACTCGCGGCGGGACCCGCCCACGCAAAGGCGCACCGCAGCGGTGCGCGGAATTCGCGCGGCGCACGAAAGTGGGCGGACTCACGTGTTCAGCCAAACGTCTTATTCGAGGCGCGACATCGCTTTGCTAGACTGCCTCGCATACACGTCGCCGAGGGCTTTGAAATGCTCAATATGAACAATCCATTGCTCGACGATCTCGCGCATCGCATCGGACAGACGCTCGAGCACTCGCCGGCGAAGGACATCGAGCGCAATGTCAAGGCGATGCTGCAAAGCGCGCTCGGCCGGCTCGATCTGGTGACACGCTCCGACTTCGACGTGCAGGCGCAGGTGCTCGCACGCACGCGCGAAAAGCTGGAGCGACTCGAAGTTCGCGTGACCGAGCTCGAGGGACAGTTGGGGCATCAAACGTCGCCGCCACCCGAGCCTGCGCGGTAGCGGCGTCCGCACAAGAGTGGTGATCAACCGTGACCGTTGCGGTCGTGCATTCGCGCGCGCTGTCGGGCGCAAGCGCTCCACGCGTTGCGGTCGAGGTCCATCTGGCCGGTGGGTTGCCGAGCTTTCATCTGGTGGGCCTCGCCGACGTCGAGGTGCGCGAGGCGCGTGATCGCGTTCGCGCCGCGTTGCAGAACGCGCAGTACGAGTTTCCCGCACGTAAGGTCACCGTCAATCTCGCGCCGGCCGATCTTCCGAAAGAGTCGGGGCGATTCGATTTGCCGATCGCGCTGGGCGTCCTGGCGGCGAGCGGGCAGTTGCCGTTGGAAGCGCTCGATCGTCACGAATTCGCGGGGGAGCTCGCACTCACCGGCGAGTTGCGTCCGATACGAGGAGCGCTCGCGATGGTGCTCGCTGCGCGCGGCGACGGCCGGGCCTTCGTATTGCCGAGGGCGTCGGCGCACGAAGCGGCGCTGGTCACAGATGCGGTCGTGCATCCCGCAGGGTCATTGCTCGAGGTGTGCGGGCATCTCACCGGCCGCATGCCGCTCGCGCAAGCGATGCCGGCGACCGCGTCGGCGAACAGTTCGACGGCATCCGTTGCGCTCGATTTGGCAGACGTGCGGGGACAGGCGCAAGCCAAGCGGGCGTTGACGATAGCCGCGGCCGGCGGTCACTCGCTATTACTGATCGGCCCACCGGGAACCGGAAAGTCAATGCTCGCGCAGCGCCTTCCAGGGTTGTTGCCGCCGCTCGACGAGGTCGAGGCGCTCGAAGCCGCCGCGCTTGCTTCGCTCGCCGGTCGCTTCGATCCTGCGCGATTCAACGAGCGACCTTTTCGCGCGCCGCATCACACCGCGAGCGCGATTGCGATCGTTGGCGGCGGCAGTATTCCGCGGCCCGGTGAAATCTCCCTTGCCCATCATGGCGTGCTGTTCCTCGATGAACTGCCGGAATGGGATCGACGCGTGCTCGAAGTTTTGCGTGAGCCTCTCGAGGCAGGAGTAATCAACATCGCACGCGCGGCGCGGCATGTCGCCTTTCCTGCGCAGTTCCAGTTCGTCGCTGCGATGAATCCGTGTTTCTGTGGATGGTTCGGCGACGCATCAGGGCGCTGTCGCTGCTCAATTGATCAGATCGACCGCTACCTACGACGGCTATCGGGACCATTGCTCGATCGCATCGATCTCACCGTCGAAGTGCCCGCACCTGCGGCCGACGCTTTGCTACTCGACAGCCGCGCGCCGGCGCCCGAATCGGCAAGCGTTCGCGAATCGGTAGCAAAGGCTCGCGGTCGACAGCACACCCGCCAGCGCACGGCCAACGCGAGGCTCGATGCGGGCGGTATTACGCGCCATTGCAGCGTTTCACCGCCCGCACAGCGATTGCTTTCACAAGCGCTCTTACGACATGCGCTGTCCGCCCGCGCGTATCACCGCGTCGCGAAAGTGGCGCGCACGATCGCGGACCTTGGCGAAAGCGAATCCATCGAAGCAGCGCACATTGCAGAAGCAATCGCCTACCGGCGGTTCGACACGATGCGTCGGCCGTTGGCGCAGGCATGACCAACGTTCGTCGTTCCATCGGCCGGCCGGACTTTCCCGCCAGCGTAGCCACGCGTATGCTTCGGCGCGAGGGCATCAGCACGAAAAGCGAATGGAGCGACTCGGTCGGTATCAGCTCAACGAGATCATCGGCGAAGGGGCGATGGCGCGCGTCTACCGCGCGTACGACCCTGAGATCAACCGCAGCATTGCGGTCAAGCTTCTAAAGCCGCAATTCGCGAGCGACGAGCAGTATCGCGTCCGGTTTCTGCGCGAGGCGCGCGGCGCGGGAATCCTCTCGCATCCGAACATCGTCACGATCTACGACGTCGGCGTGGACGGCGATCGTCCGTACATCGCGGAAGAGCTGATCGAAGGCATGACGCTCGCCGACATGATGCGCTCGGAGAAGAAGCACTCGCCGATGGAGATCGTCGAGATCGGCATCCAGCTCGCGCGCGCACTCGACTATGCGCACAAGCGCGGCATCATTCATCGCGACGTGAAACCCGGCAACATCATGCTGGTCGCCAACTCGACGACATTGAAAGTCGCCGACTTCGGTATCTGCCGCATCGATGCAGGTGACTCGGCCGAGCTCACGCAGCACACGGCGCTCGGCGACGTTCTCGGAACGCCGAACTACATGTCGCCCGAGCAGGTGCTGGGTCAAAAAGTCGACGCGCGATCGGATCTTTACTCTGCGGGTGTCGTTCTCTACAAGCTTTTGACCGGCGCGTTGCCGTTCGAAGGTGATTCGATCATCACTGTTGCGGTGAAGATCGCGCAGACCGAAGCGCCCAATATCGAGAAGCTGCGCGGCGATGCTCCACTCGCGCTGCGACGCGTCGTCGAGCGCGCGTTGCGAAAGCAGCCCGAGAAGCGTTTCCAAACCGGCGAGGAAATGGCGCAGGCGCTATCGGGTGTCGCGCGCGATTTGAACGAAGCGGAGGAACGGCGCATCGCCGGCCGTCGCATCCCGATCGGCGTTCGCTGGGCGATGATCATGGCGGCTCTCGTTGCGCTGACGATGACCGCGACGGCGACGGTCCTCTATCAGCGCCAGTACCAGGCGATGATGGAGCAGGTGATGGGCTACGGCGAGTCGCTTGCGAAATTCATGGCGACGCAAAGCGCAGTGCCCTTGCTTGCAGAGGATTGGGCGGCGATCGAGGTTTTCATTCAGGAGACGATGTCGCGCCAGAGCTTTCCCTATCTGCAGGTGGTCGACGACGAGGGAGTCGTGCGGGGTGCCAACGACACCGCCAAAGTCGGCACGAAATACGCCAAGTTGACGGGCCAAGCGGTTCCCAATCCGGATAAGTCGCTGGCCGTCCTGTCGGTTAGAGGCGGTGACGGACGCAAAGTGCTCGATTTCGGCGCACCGATCGTATTCCAGGAGAAGAAGATCGGCGAGTTGCATCTCGGGCTGTACGAAGAGCCGCTCTCGAAAATCGCACGCCTGATCCTTTATCTGCTGGCGATATTGACGCTCGTGACGATTGCTGCTGTCACGCTCGCCACGTATTTCCTCGCGCGACGCCTGGTCCCGCCGCTGCGCGTCGTGCGCAACGGCCTCGACGAGATCGCGGCGGGGCGCTACGACGTACGCACGGGCGAAAAGCGCACCGACGAATTCGGCGAAGTGTTTCGTGCGTTCGACCGCGCGGCGAGCGCGCTCGAGTCTCGCTACGATGCGCCGCCGCCGACCGTCGTTCCGCCGGGCGAAGGCACGGTGATCGTGCCATCGACCAAAGCGGCCGGCACTCGGGTCGTTTCGTAGTGCAACGCGTTCTGGCTTTCGCGACGCTGGCGGTCGCGGTCCTGGTCGGCGGCTGCGCGGATGTGCCGCGCCGCGAAACGCCTGTCGCCCCGGTCGCAGCTCCCGACGTTCCGCCTCCGCCCGATGAGCCCGTGCTCGCGCGCGATCGCGAGTTTGCCGTCGTGAGCGTGCAACCGGGTGAGGATTTCGCACGACTGGCCGAGCGCTGGCTTGGTGATCGCTCGTTGCGAAACCGGATTGCCGAGTTCAACGGCATCGACGAAGCGCGAGCAGGGCAAGTCATCGCGATTCCGCTCAAATCGCCGAATGCGTTCGGCGTAACGGCGAATGCGGTTCAGGCGGTCACGATCCTTTGTTACCACCGCTTCGGTTCGCGCGCGGGCCCGCTGACGGTGACGCCGGCGTCGTTCGAAGCGCAAATGAACTATCTCGCGCGCAATGGCTACCACGTGATTCCGATTGCGCGGCTCGCGTCATTTCTCGAAGGGCGGGAAAGTCTTCCACAGAAGTCCGTCGTCGTCACGATCGACGATGGCTACCGTTCGATGTTCGAGATCGCGTATCCGGTTTTGCGCCGACATCGCTTTCCGGCGACCGTCTTCCTCTACACGGACTTCGTTGGAGCACCTGACGCGCTCACCTGGCCGCAAATGAAGGAGATGGTCGCGTCAGGCCTCATCGAAGTGCAGCCGCACAGCAAGACCCACGCGAACCTGACATTACGGCTTCACGACGAGTCGGAAGCGCGTTACCGCGATCGGGCGCGCCGCGAAGTCGATTTTCCCTCGGAGTTGATCCGCTCCCAGCTCGGCACGCCGGTGCACGCGTTCGCGTTTCCGTACGGCGACGTCAACGACACTGTAATGAACGAGCTTCGCGCGAAAGGCATCAAGCTCGGCGTGACGGTGACGCCCGGCGGCAATCCGTTCTATGCGCCGCCTTTCATGCTGCGGCGGACGATGATCTTCGGCGGCGACGATCTCGACGCGTTTCGCGCGAAGCTGCAGGCTTCGATTCCACTCGGGCGACAGGCCGTTGCGAGCCAATAGTCCGAAACTTATGGGTCGGAGCGCTGGCATGCGCGCGAGCGTCGCGGCGCTGGGAGCATTGGCCGTGGTGGCCTGCGCCCCCGTGCCGCCGCAACCGGCGAATGAATCCCCGGCCCTGCCGCTTGCTGCGACGCGCGCTCAGTCCGCCGGTCGCGCCCCGCGCGAGGCATTCATCGATCGCCACCTGGCGCTCGCAGTGAAGGCGCAACTCGCCGGCGACCTCGCGGCCGCCGAAGATCATTGGCAGGTGCTGACGCTGCTCGAGCCCGATAACGCGGCCTATCGCAAGGCCCTCGACGATTCGCGGGTCGCGATGAAGCGCGCTGCGCGTGACCAGTTTCAGACCGGTGCGGCTGCGCGGCGCAACGGGGACACACTGCAGGCGCGCGACGCGTTCTTGCGTGCGCTGCTCATGGACCCCACCCATGTCGACGCCGCGAAAGCCTTGCGCGAGCTCGAGCAGCAGGCCATGTCGAAAACGCAAGGCGAGCGCTCGATGCGTGCACGAGCGAGCGATGAAATCGTGACCGGCGCACGCGCGCGTGCAACGCAATCGAACGCTTCCGATACCGTAGATCTCGAACAGCGCCTCGAGCTTGCCCGGGCGGGTGATGCTTCGGCGGGCGCTCGCGAGCTCAAGGCATGGGTCGACGCGAATCCCTCGGATCGCAACGGGCGGATGCGCGCGGGCAACGTTATCGCCGAGCGAGCGCGCGACGCGGAAGCGAAAGATCAACGCGAGATTGCACTGTCGCTCTACGAGCAGGCAATAGCGTTGGCCGGAGGCGCTCATCAGCCCGACTGGACGACGCGCATGCAGGCGCTCAAGAAGGCGCTCGGCGAGCAGTATTACGCCGACGGCATGAAGCTTTATCGAACCAACCTGGACGCCGCGATCAAGCAGTTCGAAACCGGCGCCAAGTTCGATCCGGCGAACGCGAATCTGCAAATGCGCCTGCGCGAAGCAAAGCTCGCGCAACAAAAGTTGCAAAAAATCGGCGGCAAATGACAGCAGTTGCACGGCGCCATTCACCGGCGCCTCGCACCGCTATTTGTTGCCGAACTTCTCTTTCATCCGCTTCTGGAGGTCAACCGCTCGCTCGCGCTCGAGTCGCGCCTTGCGATTCGCAGGATCGATCTCGAGGATCTTGTCCCATTTGGAAATCGCGAGATCGAGGTTCTGCCGCTGGAATGCCTGCGTCGCCTCGCGATCGAAATTCGCGACGAGCCTCACCTTGACCGCATCGCGGCGCTTGGCGAGCTCACCGCTCGAAGGATTGCGCTGGGTGACATCGACGTAATAGGCGTACGCGCCTTCGAGATTCGACTTTTCGAGCTCCGAACCTCTCGCAAGCGCGTCGGCGAACTCGTCGCGCACGGGCGCGGGCTTTTGCTCGGGTTCGGCAACTTTCGGCGCGGAGGGCGGCGGAGCGACGGGCTCGGCGCTCGGCGTTGTCGGCGGTGTCGTCGCCGTCGTTGTCGGCGGCTGGCGGCCGGGAATGCGAATCACCTGACCCGCGCCAAGACGCGACGGATTGGCAATGTCGTTGTACTTGGCGAGGATGTAAAAGCGATAGCGATCGCCCATGTACTGCTGGGCGAGCTTCGAGAGCGTGTCGTCGCGCTGCACCGTGTAACGGAAGAACACGCCGCCCAATTCTTTTTGCGCATCCGCGCGGATTTGCTCCATGAGCTTTCGCGCGAGATCGTTCGCCGGATCGAGTGCGAGTGCGCGCTCGAGTGTGCCCCGCGCCGCGGCTTCGTCGCCGTTTTGCAGCTGATCGACTGCCTCCAATGCCAGTTTCGCAGCCTGCGGCCTCGCAACCGCGGGATCGACGGGGGGTGGCGTTGGGGCCGCAACAGGCTCAGGTGCCGCGGGCGCGCTGGCGGTTCCAGGCGGACTGACAGCGGTTCCGGTCGCCCCGGCGGGCGCGGCTGTTCCTCCGGGCGGTGTCGCGGGCGGCGTAGCGCAGGCAGCGACGAGCAATACGCCGCATGCCGCAAGCACGGCGGAACGCGACGTGGCGGCGGCGTAAGAGACGCTGTGGGTCTTTGGCACGGGTCTTATTGGAGTTCGGCCGGAAACGAATATTGCCCGCAACTGACGCCGGACGCGAGTACCTCGCCAGGCGGCTTCAAAACACGGGACGTCAACCTGCGTTGGTGTCGAAATCGATCGCGTCCGCGTTGGGGTCCTCGACGGAGGGGTGCCCGAAATAGATGCGACCGCGCCCGCGCAGCAGAAGCTCCTCGCGACGGAGCTCCACTTCGGGTTCACCCTGCGGCGTGCAGAACGTCCCATTGGTCGAGTGATCGATCAGCACGAACTTGTCGCGTCGCCGCTCGATCCGCGCGTGCAGCCGCGAGGCTTTGCGGTCGAGAATGACGAAATCGTTGTTGCCGTCGCGGCCGAACGTCAACACGTTTGCATCCTCGAGCGCCACTTCGCGTTCGCGCGAGCGCAGCGTCAATCGCGCTTGTCGGCCCGAACGGCGCGGGGCCAACGTCGTGAGCTCTTCTTCCGAGTCCTGCCACAGAAGCTCGAATAGCTCGATATCGGCCGACTTGCCGCGCACGGCCTGAACGTCCTGACTGCGAGTGCGCACACGCAGCGGCGCCGGAAGCTGCTGCAACGTCTGCGCGGCCATCAGGGTTTGATCGCGCTTGGCGAGCGAGCACAGACGCGCTGCGACGTTGACGGTGTCGCCGAATGCATCCGATTGATCTTCGAGCACGGGGCCGACATGAAAACCTGCGTGAATCGCGAGCGACGAGCCGTTGCTCTCGTTCAGCGCTGCGATGCGCTTGTGCACTTCGATCGCGGCGTATCCGGCGTTCCCCGCGCCGGGAAACAGTGCCATCACTTCATCGCCGATCGTCTTGACAACGCGGCCGTCGTGCTCGCGGCACACCGCCCCCATCACTTCGAGACAGCGCCCGATCATTTGTTGAGCTGCCGCGTCGCCAGCCGTTTCATAAAGACGCGTGCTTCCAGCGACGTCCGCAAACAGGACGGCGGCGTGGCGCGTAGCGACGTCTTCCATGGTATTTAGACTTGATTTGACTGCGTGCGCAGTATATTCCAGCTCATTTCATTGAGCGAAGACCGCCGGGAGGCGAATATTCGCGGGCGGCGGGACGTAGTCTTCAACTTGGGTTGGAAGTTTTTCCACCGGGGCGCATGCGATGCAGGCGGTATCATCGCGGGAGCCGCCGCGCTGACGCACTTCCCAGCGGCAAACGCACGATGAACGCCGCAACCGACGCTTTTCTGGCCGAGCGCACCGACGCCCCGCGCCTCCGAGAAATCCCTTACAACTACACGTCGTTCTCCGATCGCGAGATCGTGATACGTCTGCTCGGCGCGGACATGTGGCGAACGTTACTCGACCTTCGCGACGAACGCCGCACCGGCCGCTCGGCGCGGATGTTGTTCGAAGTGCTGGGCGACATCTGGGTTGTCGAGCGCAATCCGTATCTGCAGGACGATCTGATCGACAATCCGAAGCGCCAGCGCCTGCTCGTCGAAGCGCTGCGCCATCGGCTCGCCGAGATCGAGAAACGCCGTGGCGCGAGTGCCGACATCGACGCGGTACGCGATGCGAAAGTCGCGCAGCTCGTGGCCGCGACCGCGGCCGCGGTCGATCGTTTCGAAGCATGGTTTCCCGACACGGTGAAGCTTCGCCGGCGCGTCGTGCGCGTGCTGTCGCGTCACACGGCGCGCGACAACATCACGTTCGACGGACTCGCGCGCGTATCGCATGTCACCGATGCCACCGACTGGCGTGTCGAGTATCCGTTCGTCGTCGTGCATCCGGACAGCGAAGAGGAAGTTCGCGGGATCGTGCAAGCGTTGATCGAGCTACAACTGACGATCATTCCGCGCGGCGGCGGCACCGGTTACACCGGCGGCGCGATTCCATTGACTGCACGCTCTGCGGTCATCAACACCGAAAAACTGGAGCGCTTGTCCGCTGTCGAGCGCGTTGCCGTTGCTGGACACGGGGACGTGCCCACGATCGACGCGGGCGCTGGCGTGGTCACGCGCCGCGTGATGGATGTCGCGGAAAGCGAAGGGCTCGTGTTCGCGGTCGATCCGACGTCGGCCGACGCGTCATGCATCGGCGGTAATGTCGCGATGAATGCGGGAGGGAAAAAAGCGGTGCTGTGGGGAACGGCGGTCGACAACCTCGTCTCATGGCGCATGGTCACGCCGCAAGCGGAATGGCTCGAAGTCACGCGACGCGATCACAACGTCGGCAAGATCCACGATGCGAAGTTCGCGACGTTCGATCTCACGTGGCTATCACGCGATGGCAAGACGAAGGTTCGGAGCGAAACGTTGCGAATTCCCGGTGCGTCGTTTCGCAAAGCCGGGCTCGGCAAGGACGTGACCGACAAGTATCTCGGCGGGCTTCCCGGTGTGCAGAAGGAAGGCTGCGACGGCATCATCACCAGCGCGCGCTTCATTCTTCACACGATGCTGCCGTCGATTCGCACTGTGTGCCTCGAATTTTTCGGGCCGACACATCAATCGACACCGGCGATCGTCGAGATCAAGCGCTATCTCGACACGCGTCCGCACGGTGCCGTGCTCGCGGGCTTGGAGCATCTCGACGAGCGCTATGTGAAGGCAGTTGGGTACGCGACGAAGGCGAAGCGCCACGGCCGGCCGCGGATGGTGCTGTTGGCCGATGTCGTCGGCGGCGATGACGATGCGGTTGCCAAAGCCACTTCGGAAGTCGTCCGCATCGCCAATGCGCGAGGTGGCGAGGGCTTTGTCGCGGTATCGGCGGAATCGCGCAAGAAGTTCTGGCTCGATCGCGCGCGCACGGCGGCGATCAGCAAGCACACGAACGCGTTCAAGATCAACGAGGACGTCGTCATTCCGCTCGACCGGCTCGGTGACTATACCGATGGCATCGAGCGCATCAATATCGAGTTCTCGCTTGCCAACAAGCTCGAGCTTTGCCATGAGTTGCTGTCGTGCCTCGAGTCGCCTTTCATCACGCAGGTATGGGGACCGGAGAGCGACGCGCGTCCGACCAAGGAGATCCTCGACGCGAAGCTCGATGAAGCGCGCGAGCTCGTGCGGGAAGTGCGCGCACGCTGGCAGGACTATTCCGATCGACTCGACGAGTTCTTTCCGGCGCTGCAGGATCATTCACTGGTCGTGTCGTGGAAGGCCGAATTGAAGCGCCCGCTCGACGAATTGCTCGCGGGTCTTGCATTCGTTCCTTTGCTTCGGCGCGTCGCGGAAATACACAAGCGCGTGCTGCGCCATCGCGTGTTCGTCGCGTTGCATATGCACGCCGGCGACGGCAATGTTCACACCAACATCCCGGTCAACTCCGACGATTACCGGATGCTGCAGGAAGCGAACGCCGCCGTACGCCGCATCATGGCGCTTGCGCGCTCGCTCGATGGCGTTGTTTCCGGCGAGCACGGCATCGGCATCACCAAGCTCGAATTCCTGAGCGACGATGAAATCGCGCCGTTCGCCGATTACAAGCAACGCGTCGATCCTTTGAATCGCTTCAATCGCGGCAAGCTGCTGCGCGATACGGCGCTGCCCGCCGATCTTACCAACGCCTATACGCCGAGTTTCTCGTTGTTAGGGGCGGAAAGCCTGATTCTCGAACAGTCCGCGATTGGCGATATCGCGGACTCGATCAAGGATTGCCTGCGCTGCGGCAAGTGCAAGCCGGTATGCGCGACGCACGTGCCGCGCGCGAATCTCCTCTACAGCCCGCGCAACAAGATTCTGGCGACGTCGCTTTTGATCGAGGCGTTCTTGTACGAGGAGCAAACGCGGCGGGGCGTCAGCATCAAGCACTTCGACGAATTCGAGGACGTCGCCGACCATTGCACTGTCTGTCATCGCTGCGAAAAACCGTGCCCGGTCGACATCGACTTCGGCGATGTGTCGATCGCGATGCGAAATCTGTTGCGCAAGACCGGCAAGCGACGCTTCCGCCCGGGCGCCGCCGCGGCGATGTTTTTTTTGAACGCGACCGACCCCTCGACGATCGCGGCGGTAAAAAAAGTGATGATCGACTGGGGGTTTCGCGCGCAGCGCCTCGGTTATCAATTCGCGAAGCGGACCGGCCTGGCGCGAGCGCAGACGAGGCGGCCGCCTGCGACGACGAGTGTGCGGCCGACATTGAAAGCGCAGGTCGTTCACTTCATCAACAAGCCGATGCCGGGCGGATTGCCCAAGCGCACGGCGCGTGCATTGCTCGATATCGAGGACGACACGATCGTCCCGATCATTCGCAATCCTGCGCGCGCTGCCGACGATAGCGAGGCGGTGTTCTATTTTCCAGGCTGCGGATCGGAACGCCTGTTTTCGCAAGTCGGACTCGCAACACAAGCGATGCTCTATCACGTCGGCGCACAGACCGTGCTGCCGCCGGGGTATCTGTGTTGCGGCTATCCACAGACGTCCGCGGGGCA
>DATLOI010000145.1:0-4610 GCA_035536295.1 Casimicrobiaceae bacterium | reverse complement strand
CAAGCGGCTGTCGATATTCGTGCTGCGTGCGAAGGCGAAGGTGGCCGATGTCAGCGACGTATGGTCAACGTACGGACTGCTCGGTGAAGGCTCTGAGCTGTTGCAAGACGCCGGACTGTCGTTACCTGCCTCGCCCTGGGCATCGACGTCGACAGACAACGGTCGCGTCGACCGCGTGTTAGCAACACCGAAAGGTGTCGCACGCTTCTTGCTGACGTTGCCGCGCGAGTCGCACCTGTCACTATTGGACTCAACTGAGCGCGCCTCGAGCAATACCTGGTGGCTGAGCGAAATCGACGCAGCGGTGCCGACCATCTTTGCAGCGACGCAAGAAAAATTTGTTCCTCAGATGATTAACTTGGAAGTGCTCGGCGGTGTCGACTTCAAGAAAGGTTGCTATCCGGGGCAGGAGATCGTTGCGCGCAGCCAGTATCTGGGCAAGCTGAAGCGGCGCATGAACGTTGCCGATGTCGACGCCTCCGATGTTCACGCGGGTGCCGATGTCTTTCACAACGGCGCCGCGCAACCGATCGGAACTGTAGTGATGGCGGCCGCATCAACACCGGAGGCGGAGGGCAGCGCGCTATTGTTCGAGGCGCCGCTCGATCGACTTGAATCGGGCTCGCTGCATTTAAAAGGTGTCGATGGTCCGCGCCTCGTTGTGCGTCCGCTACCGTACGCGCTGTTCGACCCGACGGAGTAGTTAGACCATGTGCTTGATGGTCTTTGCCTGGCGCTCGCATCCGGATTACCCGCTCGTGCTGGCTGCCAATCGCGACGAGTTCTATCTGCGCCGCACGCGCCCGGCCGCCTGGTGGGGCCACGCGGTGTCTGTGCTTGCCGGTCACGACGAAGAAGCAGGCGGCACGTGGCTTGGGATCACCCGGCGCGGCCGCTTCGCCGCGCTGACCAACGTGCGTGCACCGAGCGAGCGCAATCCCCATGCGCCGTCGCGCGGCACGCTGGTACTGTCGGCGCTGCAGTCAACGGAGTCACCATCGATGTGGCTCGAATCGAACGGTGCTCGCATGAGCGCATACAACGGATTTAATCTGCTGGTGGGTGATGTTGGACCCATGGGAGCCGTCGACGACGCCAGCGAGCCGCGTCTGGAATATTTCACGAACCGCGGCGGCGCCCGCACACTCGCACCGGGCGTTTACGGATTGTCTAACGCAGCGCTCGACACCCCGTGGCCGAAAGTCACGCGCGCGGTCACGCGCTTTGCGTGCTCAATCGCATCGAGGGTCGATCTAAGTCTGCTCACACAGCTTCTTGAAAATCGCGAGCTGGCGCGCGACTTCGAGCTGCCGTCAACCGGCGTTCCGTATGAGTGGGAGCGCGCCCTTTCGTCGATCCAGATCCGCGCCAACGGCTATGGCACGCGAGCTAGTACCGTATTAACGGTGCGCAACGATGGACTGACGACTTTTTTCGAGCGAACTTACGACACCACTGATCCGTCGCGCTTCTCTGACCGGCATTACGAGTTTACGATCGACCGCGCCGCTACTCCTGCGCGGATCAAGGCGCCGGGCGCCGACTGATCGTCATAACGCGCATTGCATATCGACGTGCGGTATTCCGGCGTCGTCGTACTCACCGCCGACAACCGAGTAGCCGTGCTTGCGATAAAACGCCGTTGCATGCGTTTGTGCGCTAAGCACAGCGTGCGTATGTCCACGCCGACGCGCTTCGTCCATCAGCGCTCTGAGTAACGCGCTGCCGACGCCTTGGCCGCGCGCCTGCTTCGCCACCGCCATGCGCCCGATGTGGCCATCGGGCAGCAAGCGGCCGGTGCCCGCCGCTTCGCCATCCGCATCGAACGCGACCGCGTGCACCGACAAGGCATCGAACGAATCGAGCTCGATCTCAGCCGGCACGTTCTGCTCTTCGACGAACACCGCAAAGCGCAGCGGCTCCGCCCAGGGCCGCATGCTGTGCCAGTCACCGAGCTCGATTCGCATCGAATCCGTCTTCGGGCACGATGGTCTCGAACCCGCGCACTCGCGCGCGCATCGAATCGGCAATCGATTGCGCGGTGCGCGATGCAAGGTCGGTGTGTACGTAGATCAGCTCGGCGGTGACCAGCACGGCTTCATATTGCCGGCGCCGGTATATCTCGACGACAAAGCTGATGCTGCTGTTTCCAAGCCGTGCGATGCGGCCACAGATTTCTAGCTCGTCGTCATAGTAAGCAGCGGAGTGATACTCGACGGTCGACTTGCGCACGAACAGATCGCTGCCGTGAGCCGTGAAATCGTCCGGATAGTGAATGCCGACCGCGCGCCAGTATTCGGTGACGCAAACGTCGCAGTAAAGCAGATAGTGAGCGTTGAATACGACGGCTTGCTTGTCGACTTCGGCCCAACGCACGCGCAAAGGCATGCGATGGCGAAAGTCCGCGTACATCTACTTCGCACCCTTCTTCGCGTCGCCAGCGATCGCAAACGTCATGCGAGCCGGATCGATGTACTTGCGGAACGCTGCATTCACCTGATCGACGGTCACGGCCCGAAGCCGCTCCTCGAACTGCTTGGAGAACGCGAACGTTCTTCCCAGGTCCATGTTCGCAGTCCACGCGCCGGCCAGCACCTGATCCTGCGATCGATTGGTCGCGCGCTCCTGCAGTGTGCCCTTTTTTGCGTCCTCGACCTCCTTGGCCGTGAACCCTTCCTTGCGCGCACGCTCGATCTCGTCGCGCAGCGCCTGCTCCGCCTTAGCTACGTTTTGCGGCGCCATGATCGCGCCGAGCGTCCATGACGCGACTCGATAGCGCGACCCAAGCGTCAGGCCGGTGCCGGCCCCGTAGCTGACGCCGTCGCGCTGCCGCAAACGCTCGATAACTCGGTTTGAGAGCCCCGAGCCGCCACCGAAAATATCGTTCGCGATCAGCAGGGCGGCGGCGTCGGGGTCATCGTCACGCAGCGGGAAATCGATACGTCCGCGGATGAACGCGTTTTCCTTTTCGGGAGTGTCGATCGCGAGACGTGCCGGCTTGACCTCGCGATACTCGCGATCGATCCGCGCGTACGGCGCTTTCGATCGGTAGTCGGTGAACAACTCGTTAACCAGCGTTTCGATCTGTTTGGCATCGAAGTCACCGACAATGGCCACTTCACCACGTGCGGTTCCGTAAAAGTCAGCGTGGAACCGGCGCGTGGCGTCGAGCGGCGTTTTTGCCACCGCGTCGATCCGCTCGCGCAGCGGCAGATAGTGGCGCGGGTCGCCCCGCGGATACGTGTTGAAGTGCGTTGCAAGCGCGTCGCGCGAGATCGCTTCCGGATTGTCCAGCTGTGCTTGCAGAGATGTCGCGACCTGACGCTGCAGCTGTTCGTACTCGCTCGCCGGAAAATTGGCGGCGCGCATTACGTGCGCCAACAGTCGAAGCGCATCGGGCAGGTTTTCGCGCGTGGTCTGAAACCCGCTGAGACCGCCAGTCATCTGCAGGCGTGTCATCTCATCGGCGATCTGCTGGCGCGTCATCCTGTCAGTCCCGCGCGCGAGCATCGCGGCGGCAAGCTCGCCCTCAATGGTCCGGTCTTTCAGGGACTCCGCACTGCCCCATTGGAACTGCACCTGTACGTTGACGGTACTGCCACGGTTTTGCTTCGGCAACAGCGCAACGTTCAGATCACCGAACGACAGCACGCGCGTGCGCTTGTCGATGTTCTCTTGGGACGGAACGAACGCCTCGGACAACGCGCCTTTTTCGGATGGCTTGTAATCTGCGAGCAGCTGCGCGGGACTCGGTGCGGCGGGAATCTCGGCGCGCATCGGCGCGTCTTCCGGAATGTACGAACCGACGACGCGGTTGTCGCGCACGAAATACTTGCGTGCTGCGGCGTCAACATCGCTGGGCGTTAGCTTTGCGAGCTGGTCGCGCTGTAGGAAGAAAAGGCGCCAGTCGCCGAGCGAAATGTATTCAGATAATCCGACGCCGAATGCCTGCGGGTCCGCGAGTGAGCGGTCGAAGGATGTGCGCTGTTTCTGGATCTGACGCTTCAATTCGGCGTCGTTCGCAGGCGTCTTTGCCCAGCTCGCTTCGATAACGTCGATCATCGTCTGCCTGACTGGATCGAGTGGCTCGCCTTTCTTGACGACCGCACCAAACAGAACAAACCCCGGCTCGCGCACGTCGATGTTGAAATTGAATACTTGCGCCGCCTTGCCGGTGGCGACCAGCGCTTCGTGCAATCGGCCATTGGGCGTGTCGCCAAGCATCTCGGCCGCGATTCCGGTCGCCAGCGATTGCGGGCTCAACGACGACGGCACTCGATAGCCGACCATCACGAACTGCACTTCGCCAGGTCGCCGCACCGTGAAAGTGCGCTCGCCGTCGTGTGTCGGCTCGACCGTCCAGAACACCGGTAGCGTCCGCTTCGGCTTTGGAATTTTCCCAAAAGCCTGCGCAATCCAGCGCAGCGTTTTCGCCTCATCGAATTTGCCGGCGACGATCAGCACCGCGTTATCGGGCTGGTAATACGTACGATAAAACGCTTGCAAGTTGGCGATACGCACGTTCTCGATATCCGAGCGGGCGCCGATCGTCGAGTTGCCGTAGTTGTGCCAGTCGTACAGCATCGACTGCATGCGCGCCAGCATCACCC
>DATLOI010000144.1:0-35724 GCA_035536295.1 Casimicrobiaceae bacterium | reverse complement strand
CCGTGACAACGCCAGCAAACCCTTCAAGTCAGCCTCCCGCCGGCGGCTTTTGTGAGGCCGCCCCGACTCGCCCGTTGGTGTCGTGGGCATCGGATTATAGGAGGTTCCACGAATGCAAAGCGCTTACTTCGAATGTCTTGGGAGGGGTCGGATGCTAAGATCATCGATCTTTCGCGCACGACGCTCGCGCTGAAAGCCGACAACGCCATGCATTCCCGTTCTTCGCAAACGCTCGAGAAGGTCGACCACGAGGTTCATGCCGCGATCGAGGCGGAGCATCGGCGCCAGGAAGCCCACATCGAGCTCATCGCCTCGGAAAACTATGTGAGCCAGGCGGTGCTGGCCGCGCAGGGCTCACAGCTCACCAACAAGTACGCCGAAGGCTATCCCGGCAAGCGCTATTACGGCGGCTGCGAGTTCGTCGATGTCGTCGAGACGCTGGCAATCGAGCGGGCGAAAAAGCTGTTTCACGCCGAATTCGCCAATGTTCAGCCGCACTCGGGCGCGCAGGCGAACCAGGCGGTGTTCTTCGCGGCGCTTACACCGGGCGACACGATTCTCGGCATGAGCCTTCCGCATGGCGGTCATCTGACGCACGGCTCGCCGGTGAACATCTCGGGCAAGTGGTTTCGCGTTGTCGCTTACGGTCTTGACGAGAAGACCGAGCTGATCGACTTCAACGAGGTCGAACGCCTGGCAAAAGAGCACAAGCCGAAGCTCGTGATCGCCGGAGCGTCGGCGTATTCGCGCGTGATCGACTGGAGGCATTTCAAATCGATCGCCGATTCGGTCGGCGCGAAACTGATGGTCGACATGGCGCACTACGCGGGGCTCATCGCAGGCGGCGTTTATCCGACGCCGATCGGCATCGCCGACTATGTCACGACGACAACACACAAAACGCTACGCGGTCCGCGCGGCGGCCTGATACTCGCGAAAAGAGAGTACGAGAAGGCGATCAATTCAGCGGTGTTCCCAGGACTGCAGGGCGGACCGCTGATGCATGTGATCGCTGCGAAGGCGGTTGCGCTGGGCGAAGCGCTGTCGCACGACTTCAAGGTTTATCAGGAGCGCGTGCTGGAAAACGCGCGCGTGCTCGCCAAGGTGCTGCAGGAGCGCGGCCTTCGCATCGTGTCGGGCGGCACCGATTCGCACATGTTCCTCGTCGACCTGCGTGCGAAGCGCATCACCGGCAAGGATGCGGAGGATGCGTTGTCGAAGGCGCACATCACCGTCAACAAGAATACGATCCCGAACGATCCCGAGAAAGCGATGGTCACGTCGGGCATTCGCATCGGCAGCCCCGCGATCACCACGCGCGGCTTCAGCGAGATCGAATCGGAAACGCTGGCTCATCTGATCGCCGACGTGCTCGACGCGCCGCAAGACGACGGCACGATTGATCGCGTGCGGGGTGAGGTCGAGGAATTGACGAAGGCGTGGCCTGTGTACCGTTGATCCGTTGTTTCTGATCACACACTGACATGCGCTGTCCCTTCTGCTCCAGCGCTGATACCCAGGTGATCGACTCCCGCGTGTCCGAGGCGGGCGATTCGATTCGCCGTCGACGCAAGTGTTCGGTTTGCGAGAAGCGCTTTACCACCTACGAGAACTTCGAGCTGCGCATGCCGCAGGTCGTCAAAGGCGACGGCTCGCGCGCCGACTTCGACGAGGCGAAGCTGCGCACCGGATTTCAGCGGGCGTTGCACAAGCGGCCGGTGCCCACTGAGTTTGTCGACGCCGCGATTCAGCGCGTCGTCCAACAAATCCTCGCGCGCGGCGAGCGCGAGGTTGCCACGCGCGACATCGGCGAGATGGTCATGCAGGAGCTCTACAAGCTCGACAAGGTAGCCTACATTCGCTTCGCGTCGGTCTATCGCTCTTTCAAGGATGCTTCGGACTTTCACGACGCGCTGGCGGAAGTCGAGGCGCCGGCGCGGCGCGGTCGACGCTGAATCGCCCTTCGTCGATGTCCTCTCGTGACGAAGCGGACGATGATGATGCGCGCATGGCGCATGCACTTGCGCTGGCGGCCCGAGGGCTCTACACGACTTCGCCGAATCCTCGTGTGGGATGCGTGATCGTTCGTGAAGGGCGCGTGATCGGCGAGGGCTACCACGAGCTTGCGGGTGGTCCGCATGCCGAAGTCGTTGCGTTGGCGGATGCGCGCGCACGCGGCGAAGATACGCGCGGCGCAACGTTGTACGTGACGCTCGAGCCTTGCAATCACGTCGGTCGGACCGGAGCGTGCACCGATGCATTGCTTGGGTCCGGCGTGACGCGTGTCGTCGCGGCGATGCACGATCCCAATCCGCTCGCCGAGGGTGGTGCGAAACGCTTGCGCGCCGCAGGAATTCGCGTCGATATCGGAGCTCGCGAGGACGAAGCGCGCGCATTGAATCCGGGCTTTGTTTCGGTGATGACGCGCGGGCTACCGTACATCCGCCTGAAAGTCGCCGCGAGTCTCGATGGGCGAACCGCGATGGAAGGCGGCGAGAGTCGCTGGATCACCGGCGAGGCGGCGCGTGCCGACGGTCATGCTTGGCGAGCGCGCGCATGTGCGGTGCTGACCGGTATTGGCACCGTGCTCGCCGACGATCCTGAAATGACTGTGCGCGCAGTTGACACGCCTCGCCAGCCATTGCGCATTGTCGTCGATCGTCACGGCGACACGCCGCGAGACGCGAAAGTGCTGCGCGGAGGTGCTTTGATCATCACTGCAGGTACGCGCAATGGCGAGTGGAACGATGATGTCGAGCATCTCGCATTGCCGGATGCACAGGGGCGCGTCGACCTTGTCGCGATGATGCGCGAGCTTGCGCGACGCGGGCTCTGTGAGATTCACGTCGAAGCCGGCGCGCGCCTCAACGGTGCGTTGTTCGAGGCAGGCCTCGTCGACGAGATCGTTGCCTACGTTGCACCTTCGCTCCTCGGTGATCCGGCGCGCGGGATTGCGCAATTCGCCGAATCGTTGCGACCGCTCGCAAGTCGCGTGCAACTTGGGTTCGATGCGATCGATCGCATTGGCGAGGACCTTCGCATTCGCGCGCGAGTCAATCGCGAAAGCTGATGTTCACAGGAATCGTGCAAGCCGTGGGTCGCATCGTGTCGGTCACGCCGGGCCCGGCGGCGATGCGCATCGGTATCGATCCACAAGCGCTGCCGCTGGATGACGTCGCGATCGGCGATTCGATCGCTGTCAACGGGTGCTGTCTTACTGTCGTCGCTCGCAACGGCGCGCTTGCGTTCGATGTTTCGCACGAGACGCTGCAATGCACGGCGGGGCTCGATCGCAATGGACCAGTGAATCTGGAAAAGGCATTGCGCCTGTCGGATCGTCTTGGCGGCCATTTGATGAGCGGTCATGTCGACGGCGTGGGTCGCGTCGTGGCGTTCGATGAGGACGAAAGTAGTCGCCGGCTCGTCGTCGATGTGCCGCCCGAGCTTGCGCACTACATCGCGCCGAAGGGCTCGATCGCCGTGCAGGGAGTGAGCCTGACGGTGAATCGCGTCGACGACACGGCGTTCGAGGTCAACCTCATTCCGCACACGCTGGTCGTCACGACACTCGGCACGCTGCACGTGAATGCACGCGTCAATCTCGAAGTCGATTTGATTGCGCGCTACGTCGCGCGGCTTGCCGAACGCTGATGTCAGGATTTCGCTTGATCGCGCTTGTGAGCGGCGAGCGCAGCAAGACGAGCGTTACGCCACTTCGATTTGCGCGCGATGTCGTCGGCGGATGGCGCACTTCCGCAAGCGGCTGCCGCGCGATGCCAGTTCGCATCGTCCCAGACCGATGAAGGCGGCAGATCCGCCATGTAACGACGAAACCATGGCGTATAGCGCTCGCAATAGTCGGCAATCCCGCCGGGAGCATTGAGCTCGATCGTCTCGAACGGGCCCATGAACGACCAGCGCAGACCGAGCCCGTCGGCGATCGTGCGATCGAGATCGTGCGGCGTGACGTAGCCTTCTTGCACCAGGCGAAACGCCTCGGTCAAAAGCGCGACCTGCAGGCGGTTCAGGATGAATCCGTCGATCTCGCGCTTCACCTCCACGGGAACCTGGCCGACGTCACTCATCACTTGTCGGGCGCGCGCGATCGCTTGTGGCGACGTCCAAGGCGCGCCGCAGATTTCGACGACGGGCACGAGATGCGGCGGGTTTACCGGATGTGCAACCAGACAACGCTCGCGATGCGCAAGCGTTTCGGTGAATTGCGATGCGACGATTGCGGAAGTGGACGAAGCGAGAACGGTTTCGCGGCACGCGACTTTATCCATTTGCGCGAACGTTTCGCGCTTCACGTCCAGTCGCTCCGGTCCGCTTTCCTGCACGAAGTCGGCCGCTGATACCGCCTCGTCGAGCGTGGATACGACCTGCACGCGCCGTGCGGCCTCGCGTGCGTTGCCGACCAGCCCGTAGCGCTCGAGGTCCTCGAGCGATGCACTGATGTTGTCGGTCACTATGTCGCGCTGCTTCTGCGACGGATCCCACACGAGCGCTTGCCAGCCAGCGCGAATGAACACATGGGCCCACGAGCATCCGATCAGACCTGCACCAATGATGGCAACCGTTTGCATTCGCTTTCTTTCAGAGCCAGAGAACTTTGCGCCGCGTCTCGAGATCTTCGGATAGAAGCTTCGACGGGCCGATGTGCGTCACGCGCCCGGTTTCGAGTACGACGGTGCGATCCGACAGCGCGAGCGCCAGGTCGAGATGATGATCGACGATCACAATCGAGATTTCGCGGCGCAGTTGATCGAACGCTTCGAAAAGCTCCTCGACGATCGTGGGCGCGAGCCCCTCGAACGGCTCGTCGAGCAACAGCACTCGCGTGTCGCCGGACAATGCCCGGGCAACGGCGACCATCTGCTGCTCTCCACCGGAAAGATAATCGGCGGGCGATCGCCAACGCTCGCGAATGCGCGGGAAGAACGCGAAGATGCGCTCGTCATCCCAGTACGTTCCTGCCGAGTTGCGTCGCTTGAGGCGCCCGAGCTCCATGTTGTCGGCGACCGACATGCCGGCGAACAATCCGCGCCCCTGCGGCACGTAGGCGACTCCGCGCTGGGCGATCTCCGCCGAGGGACGCCGCGCGAGCGGAGTGTCGCCCAGCTTGATATCGCCGCGCTCGGGCGGCGCAATGCCGACGACGCTTTTTAGAAGCGTCGATTTGCCCGCGCCGTTGCGACCCAACAGCGCGACGATTTCGCATTCGTTCACGTCGAAGCTCACGTCGCGCAGGATGTGGCTCTTGCCGTAGAACGTATCGATATTCGAGATCGCGAGCAACGTCACATCGCGGGCTGCCGATTCGCGGTGGCGTCCGGCGAGTGCGTGCGATCCGGAGCCGATGTAAACCTCGCGCACCCGCTCTGAATTGCGCGCGGTGTCGACGCTGCCTTCGACGAGCACCGCGCCATCGTTCATCACCGTCACGGCGTCGGCGAGCGCGAATACGCGATCGATGTCGTGCTCGACCAGAAGGACCGGCAAGTCGGCCGAGATTGCCTTGATCAAGGCGCCGACGCGATCGCGCTCGGCGGCGGCGAGGCCTGCCAGCGGTTCGTCGAGCAACAGCAGCCGAGGCTTGGTTGCGAGTGCGAGCGACATGTCCAAGAGCCGCTGTCCACCATACGAGAGCGACCCGGCTTCGGCCACTTCCACGCCCGCCAATCCCATCGTTCGCACGATTTCATTCGTTTCGCGATTGACGTTCGCGAGACTTTGCGCGTCGGCCCACACCGCTAAGCGCGCTTTGTCGCGCGCCTGCACCGCGAGCCGGACGTTCTCCTGCACCGAGAGTTCCGGAAACAGATTCGTGATCTGGAACGAGCGGCCAACGCCCGCGCGCGTGATTGCTTCGGGTGCGAGCCCCGCGATCGATCGGCCGGCAAGCTCGATCGTGCCGCGGTCGGGGGCGAACAATCCAGAGATCAGATTGAACGCCGTCGTCTTCCCTGCGCCATTGGGACCGATCAACGCATGCAGTGCACGATCGCGTACCCGCAAGCTCATGTCGCGGACTGCGTGAATGCCGCCGAAGCTTTTCGCGATTCCCTTCGCTTCGAGGATCGGCTGCTCGGAATGCGCGTCCGGCTTCAAGAACGCGGGCAATGCAACGGCGCCGGCGCGACGCTTCGCCATCGCTGCTTCGTCAATGACTTTCCTGCGGAAGCGCCTTGTCGCACGCTCGTACAAGCCGACGAGCCCCGTCGGCGAGAACACGATGAAGGCAACGAACAAAAGCCCGAACACCAGCAGCCAGTTCTCGGTGATGCGCGACAAGTAATCGCGAAAGATCACGAAGAACAGCGCGCCGAGCGCGGGACCCAGAAACGAGCGCATGCCGCCGATGATCACCATCGCGAGCAACTCGCCGGAAAACGCAACCGAGATGGGCTCGGCGGAGGTCATGCGATTGTTGAACAGGAGCAAAACGCCAGCCAGACCCGTCAGCGTCGCGGACACGACGAACGCGAGAAGCTTATAGCGGTTCGTCGGATAGCCGATGAAGCGTGCGCGCTGCTCGTTCTCGCGAATCGCGACGAGCACCGAGCCGACCGGCGATCGGTGGAAATGCCACAGCGTGTAAACGACGCCAAAGCCAATCGTCGCCACCATCGCGTAGTACGCCCAAGCACTCTCGAACGAGAACCCCGCGATCACCGGACGCGTGATTCCGCCGAGACCGTTCTCGCCTCCGGTGACTTCGGTCCAGCGGAATGCGATCGAAAACAAAACCGCGGAAAGCGCTAGCGTCAACAACGCGAAGTACACGCCGCGCCGGCGCAAGATCAGAAAGCCGAATACGAGCGCGATTGCCGCGACGATTACGAGCGCGACGACGATCGGCAACACGAACGATCCCGGCCACCACACGCGTTGCGCAAGACCGGCGGCGTATGCGGCCAGACCAAACCATGCGCCATGTCCGAACGACGTAAGTCCGGTGTAACCGACGAGAATGTTGAGCGCCATTCCCGCGATCGCGAAGACCACCACTTCGGTTGCCGAGGTCACGCCGAGCCCGATCGAGGTCAGTGCGAACGGCAGTGCGCACAACGCGAGCGCGGCGACGAGCAGATCGCGCTTTTCAGGCATCGAAAGCTATTCGAACCGTTGAATGCGCTCGCCGAACAATCCGCGCGGGCGCACGAGCAGTACGAGAAGCATGAGCACGTAGATCGCGGCCTCGGAATACTGCGGAAACCCGAACGCGGTCACGATTCCCTTGGTTACGCCCACGATCGCAGCGGCCATGACGACGCCCCAGAAGGAGCCGAGTCCACCGATGACCACGACGACGAATGCCGACGTGATGATCTCCGCGCCCATCGCCGGGTGCACGGTGAAGATCGGCGCGAGCATCACACCGGCAAGACCCGCAAGTCCAACGCCGAGGAACGCGACCGCCGCCATGTACGGCGCCAACGGAATGCCGAGCGCGCCGACCATATCGGCGTTTTGCACGCCTGCGCGGACGACGCGGCCGAACGGCGTTCGCTGAAGCAAAAGCCATAAGCCCGCAACCGCTACGAGTGCAACGGCGAGGACCAGCAATCGGTAACGCGGATAGATGAAATCGCCGATGATGATCTGGCCGCGTAGCTCCGGCGGAATCGACCACGACAACGGCGGCGCGCCGAAGATCATTCTCAATAACTGCTCGATGACCATCGCCAGGCCGAATGTGAGCAGAAGCGACAGCGACGGATCGGATTTGTAGAAGCGACGAAACAGCAATCGCTCGACGACGATGCCGATCAATCCGACCGCAATCGGCGAGATCAGCGCGGCGCCGGTAAAACCGAGATGCTGCCCGATCGCAACGGCGAGATACGCGCCGATCGCATAGAACGCGCCGTGCGCGAGATTGACAATGCCGCCGAGCGAGAAGATCAGCGACAGGCCGAGCGCGATCAGCAGGTAATACGCGCCGGCGAGTACGCCGTTCAGAAGATGCTGAACGAAAAGCACAATCGAGTCTGAATCGCTCGCGGCGTTTGATCGCGCCGCGAGCGTTTTCTCAGCTCAGGCCATCTTGCACTCGTTCTCCTCGGCGGTCGCCGCGATCAACTCGAGCGACTCGTCCGGACCGGGAACGGGCGGCGATGACCGGAAGATGTCGAAGTTGTTCTTGATCTCCGCCACCGGTAGTGCCGTCACGGTATACATCTCATGCATCATCTGATGATCGGATCTGCGGAAATAACCCTCGCGCGTCTTCATCAGCGGGAACTTCGCTCCCTTCTCGAATTGTTCGACTAGCCTGGTTGAATCGGTCGACTTGGTCTCGGCCATCGTCTGCGCGACGAGCTTGATCGCGTTGTAATCGCCCCACGCCTGATTCTCGGGTGGGCGGTTGTAGCGCTTGGTGAAGTCGGCGACGAATTTCTTCGATGCAGGCGTGTCGAGCAGGTGATGCCACACGAGCGGCCAGGTGCCGAGGAAAGCGCCTTTGCCGGCACCCCACGCCACGGCCGTGTCGAAACCGAAACCGGCGACGGGGAACGGAAGACCGAACTCGGAGTATTGCTTCAGGAAGTTCGTGATCTGATTGCCGGCGAGATTGGAGATCACCAGATCCGGCTTGGCGCTACGGATTTCGAGCAATAGCGGCGAAAAATCGGTGACGTCGGTCGGCACGAGCTTGTCTGCCGCGAACGTACCGCCCGATTGCGCCATGAAACGCTTCGCGACTCGCAAGAGATCGTGACCGAACGCGTAGTCGGCGGTCAGCGAATACCATTTCTTGCCCTGGACGAGTCCTTGCGCGAGCAGTGCGCGTCCGCAGGTCTTGACGTACATCGAGTTCTGGCTCTCGATGTGGAACATGTACTTCTTGCAGCCCTTGCCGCGCAACTCGTCGGAGTTGCAGCCGGTGTTGATGAACAGCGTCTTCGTGCGCTCGGCGACCTGGCTGATCGTCAATCCGGACGCCGACGAGATTTCGCCGATGATGCAAGTAACGCGATCGCGCTCGATCATTCGCTCGGCCTTCGTCGACGCGGTTTGCGGGTTGACCGAGTCCTCCTTCAAAAGATCGATCTTGCGACCGTTGATGCCGCCTGCGGCGTTGATCTCGTCGACAGCCATGTCCGCTGCCTGCACGGCGAACTCGCCAAGGGGCCCCAAAAAGCCGGTGCGCGGCGTCAGATGGCCGATGCGGATCGCGTCGGACTGCGATTTCACGATGGCGGGAAAGCCCGCGATGCCGACGGCGGCAGCCGCGCCCGCGCCCTTGATGAGCGTGCGGCGCGATTCGTTGGTCGAGCTTGTCATGTCGATCCTCCGGGGGTGTTGTTATGGGGATGAACCGCGAAGTGTGCCCTAAAGCGCTCCGCCTTGCGCGAGCCGCGCTAAGCTCTCGTCTTGATGGACCTCGGACTCACTTCGGCGCGGGTCATCGTGACGGCGGGCGCGGCGGGCATCGGCCTTGCGATTGCCCGTGCATTCGTGCGCGAAGGCGCTCGGGTTGAAGTATGCGACGTCGACCCAAACGCGCTTGCTGAGTTGGCGACGTCCGATGCTGCGATCGGTGCGGCGCGCTGCGATGTGGCGACGCGAAGCGACGTCGCCGAATTCTTTGGCGGTGCTCTGCAGCGGCTCGGCGGCCTCGACTGCCTCGTGAACAACGCCGGCGTTGCAGGACCCACCGGACGCGTCGAGGAAATCGACCCGGGCGATTGGGATCGCTGTATCGCCGTCGATCTCACCGGGCAATTCAATTGCATCCGTCACGCGGTGCCCGAGCTTCGCAAATCGTCGAACGCAAGCATCATGAACGTCTCGTCGCTCGCGGGCCGCCTCGGATTTCCATTGCGAACGCCGTATGCAGCCGCGAAGTGGGGCGTGATCGGACTCACGCGCTCGCTTGCCGCGGAGCTCGGACCCGACAAGATACGCGTGAATGCGTTGCTCCCCGGGATCGTCGCGGGCGATCGTCAACGGCGAGTGCTGCAAGCGAAAGCGCAAGCGCGCAAATTATCGTACGAAGCGATCGAGTCGCTCGCATTCTCGTACACGTCGATCAAGGAATACGTGAGCGCCGAAGAGCTCGCCGATCTCATTGTGTTCGTCGCGAGTCCGCGTGGAAAAAGGATTTCCGGTCAAGCGCTTTCGGTATGCGGTGACACCAACATGCTTGCTTAGCAAAGGAGCCAACGATGGATCTCACGACACTCGAGCGACTTCCGCTGTGGATCGGCGGCCAGGCTGTCTCCGCTGCGAGTCAGCGCTATGGCGAAGTCACCAATCCAGCGACGGGCGAAGTCGTGCGTCATGTGCCTTTCGCGAACGCGGACGACGTCGATCGCGCGGTACGCGCTGCCTCGCAAGCGTTGCCCGCATGGCGAGCCTCGCCCAGCTTGCGCCGTGCGCGCGTGCTGATGCGCTTTCGCGAGCTCCTCGACGCGAACAAAAAGGAGCTTCGCAAATGGATCACCGAGGAGCATGGCAAGACGCTTCCCGACGCTGAAGGCGAGATCACGCGCGGAATGGAAGTCGTCGAGTTCGCGATGGGAATCCCGCATCTGCTCAAAGGCGAGCACAGCGAGAACGTTGGCACCGGCGTGGATGCTTATTCGATCCGCCAAAGCGTCGGCGTGTGCGCAGGCATCACCCCGTTCAACTTTCCGGCGATGGTGCCGATGTGGATGTTTCCAGTGGCGATCGCGTGCGGCAACACGTTCGTGCTAAAACCTTCGGAGCGTGATCCGACGACGTCGCTGCGCATCGCGGAGCTCCTGAAGGAAGCGGGCTTGCCGGACGGCGTGTTCAACGTCGTGCACGGCGATCGCGAGGCGGTCGACGCGTTGCTCGCGCATCCGGACGTTCGAGCGATATCGTTCGTTGGCTCGACGCCGATCGCGCGTTATATCTACGAAACCGGAACGCGCAACGGCAAGCGCGTGCAGGCGTTAGGCGGTGCGAAGAATCACGCGATCGTGATGCCCGATGCCGACGTGCCGTTTGCCGTCGAGGCGATCATCGGCGCGGGCTACGGCTCGGCCGGCGAGCGCTGCATGGCGATCTCCGCGGTCGTCGCGGTCGGAGACGTTGCAGACAAGCTGGTTGATGGCCTTGCGCAACGCGCGCGCAGCGTCACCACAGGCAATGGCACGAGCGATGTTGAAATGGGCCCGGTCGTCACTTCGGCGTCGCGCGATCGCATCAAAGGGCTGATCGATGCGGGATGCAACGAAGGCGCGACGATCGTTGTCGATGGACGTGATCTTCGCGTGCAGGATCACGAGAGCGGATTTTTCGTCGGCCCGACGCTCTTTGACAACGTCGAGCCCGAGCATGCGATCTATCGAGAGGAGATCTTTGGACCGGTGCTGGCGGTGGTGCGAGTCGAATCGCTCGAGGACGCGATCGCGCTGGTCAATCGTAATCCGTACGCCAACGGCGCCGCGCTGTTCACGCGCTCGGGCTATGCGGCGCGTCGCTTTCAGGAGGATGTGGAAGTCGGCATGCTCGGCATCAACGTGCCGATACCGGTGCCGATGGCGTTCTATTCGTTCGGCGGCTGGCGCAATTCGCTGTTCGGCGACTTGCACGTGCATGGCATGGACGGCGTGCGCTTCTACACGCGCGGCAAGGCGGTGACGTCACGCTGGCCGGACGATGGCAGCGCTGCGCCGGGATTTCACATGCCGCTGATGGGGTGACCCAGAATCGGCCGAAAGCACAACGCTACTTGCGGACGTCAGCGTCCCCCGTGAATTCGAACATGAACATCAATGTCGTCCAGCGAAGCTGAAAAGGATTGCCTTCCAGCGGTGTTGCTTTCGCTTCTCGCAAGGCAGCGCGCACGGCGCTGGTGAACATCGGATCATGGAGGCTGCCTTCGGCGAGCTGGACTACTCCGTCGGCGCGCACGATCACGAGCACGCGAAGATGTGCCTGGCGACGATCCTTGACTGCCTGGCTGGGGTAGCGTCCCGACGGCGCGACTTCGAACTTGATGTCGCTTCGCTCGGCGTTGGGATAGAGCTGGCTTAGCACCTGTTCGAACATCGGATCCAGAGGTTCGTTGATGGGAGTGATTGTCACGCGTCCCATCGATGTCGATGGTTCGACCGCCTCGGACTTGGGCGGGAAGGGATTGGGTAGCAACGAAGTAGGACCCTTGATGACCGGCGCAGCCGCGAGCCTTTCGCGGATCGGCTCATGCACGATTGGATCGAGGCTTGCGGGTGCGCTTCGACGCGCTTCGATAATCGTCGGCGCAACAGGTGCCAGCGTGGCGCGCAGCGCAGTCGCATCGAATGTCGTTGTATTGGGAGGAGAGCCCACCACGCCGCCGACAAGCGCGACGATCAACAAGGCATGCGCGAGCAGCGATCCCAGCAAAGCGGCCGTCAATGGGCGCACGTCGGATCGCGACGCGACCGTCAGGGTTTTGGCGCCGGAGAAATCGAGCGCGGCAGAGTGCATCGAAGTCACGCAGCGGAGCTTCACACCGGCCGTTGTCGGCGACAAGCCGTCTCCGCCATCATAGAAAAAACGGCCCGTCGCGTGCGACGGGCCGTGGTTTGGTGCGCTTGCGCTTATTGCGACAGCGTGCGCCACGACAGGCGGTGCGCGCCGAGATTGTTCGGCAACTTGGCTTGGAACGTTATGAGCTGGCTGTTCGACGAGGATACGACCGCGAGCTTGATGTTCGGCACGCAGTTCTCCGTGCAACCCGCATCGTAGGTCGCGATGACGTCGAACCCGGCCGCGCCGGTCGGCTCATAGATCGTTTCGACGGTCACGCCGGCGTTTTCCAAGCGCGATTCGCCGTTGCCGAACTGACGCACATAAATGTTCGCCGGTTGACCCACGGTGCAAGGATCGATCGGCAGCCCGGTGGAGATGTAGGCGATCAGACCGACCGCCGTCGCGGGCGCCCGGACGATGCGCTGTCCGGCCGGCAAGTCGTCGTACCAGCCTTTTGCTGCAATCACACCCGTTCCGAGACCGGCGACACCGCTGACCGCCTGCAGATCCGACCAAGTCAGAGGCGGATCGGCGTGCGGCGTCGGGGTTGTGTAGGTGCCATCGCGCATCGCGTACAAGCGCTGCAGCTGCAAGTCGGCAAGATCGTCTTCGTGCAGCAGCTTGCCGGTGCCGACGACGACCCACCGATCGACTCCGTTGGCGGGATCGACATCCAGACGCGGCGGTGTCGTGATCGGCTGCGGCACGCCGCTGCCGTCGGTCAGATACGCGAACTTCTTGACCACCCAGTTGGCTTCGTTGGGGTCCGATACGTCGAATCGCCACACGTTGCCATAAAGATCACCCGCATAAATCTGCTCGGTGGTCTGATCCCGGAAATCCTTGGTGAAGCCCGAGATATGCGTCATTCCACTCGGGCTCCCCGGTGAGCCGAAGCCGGTCGTCATCGTCTTCAAAAGCGCGCCGTCGCTCGGTCGGATGAAGAAGAGCTTGCCCTGACCGCTCGCATTGTTGTAGCCGGAGCTGACGATCACCGTCCAGCCGAATGCGCGCGTCTTGGTGATCATCGGCCGGCCATACGTCCAGCCGAGATCGTTATTCCGGAACTCCCAAAGGATCTTCCCGGCGGCGGTCGTTTCGTCGGTCACCGACGCAGGATCGGTCACGTCGAGCGCGAAGTAGCTCTTGCCACCCTTGCCCAGGCCGCCGACGAGCAGCGTCTTCCAACCGCTACCCACGTTGCTGACGTCGATGTCGGCGATGCGCGGCGATGAATCGACATAGAACCGATGCGCGTAGATCGGCAATCCGCCCGGTTGATACGTCAAGCCGATCAAGCCGGCCTTGTCGTTCGGCGGACCGCGATAAAGGTCGCTCGGGATGAACGCCCATTCCTCGGCGCCGGTCGTATCGTTGAACGCGTGCAGCATGCCGTCGTTCGCGCCGACGTAAACGCGCGCGGGACGACTTGCATACGCCGCCTTGAACGCGGTGTAACCCGGGTCGTTGGCTTCGGTGTAGTCCCAGTAGTCGGTGCTCAACGGCCCGATAAGCTGCGCCTGCGAATTGACGATATCGCCAAGCGGGCTCGCGCGGACGCGAAACTGACCTTCATCATCGCCTTCGAGATCGCGGCGGCCGCGCAAGTATTCGATCACGCTGTCTTGCGCCGCTGCGCTGCTCCCGAGGGTGGTGCGCTGTGCAGGACTCAAGCTCGCGCGAAGGAACGCCACGCCCGTACCGCTGTCGTTGACGGTTACGATGCGCCGCTTCGTGTACCAAGGCTCGGGATCGGCCCCGGTTGGCGTTGTCTGCGTGATCAGCGCCGCTTCGGCGTCCCACAGGACGGACAAAGTCGCGGCGGTCACAGGATCGATCCGGAACTTCTGCAGATTGCCGCCCCAGCCCTGGACGAACTTCGCGATATAAGTGAAATCGTTGGTGATCGACAGGTTCGGGTTGGCGAACGTTGCACCGACGTTCGAGCCGGCCGGGCTCGTGATGTCGGATAGGATCGCCGCGATACCGCGGCCAAGTTGCTGTGATGTCTTCGCATTCACGAAGCGGCCGCGCGCATTGACTGCGGCATGCCACAGATCGTCGACGCCGGTGGCGTTCGGTTGCCAGGAATTCGGCAGCACATCCGGCCACACTCGCGCGCCGGCGGCGATCTGCGCTTCGACCGCGACCGGGGATGTTCCCGGGAGCGTGCCTTCGGTGCCGAGCGAAAGCGCCGCGAAGTTCAAGTGCTGCCACGGCGCCGGATCCTTGCCGATCAGCACGTTGTTGATCATGGCCGGACGCATGTCGGTGACCCAGTAATAGGTCGTGTAATCGGCGAGGGTATCCGACTGCGAGGCGCCGCCTTCCTTGAATAACGGCGGCCACGGCGATCCGCTGACAATCGGCGGCACCACGGTCAAGGGTTGCGGTAATGCCGGCACGATGCTGTCGAGGTTACCGACGGTGAGCGAGGGCAGTGCGCTCTGATTCGTGATGCCGTCGGTGAACAGCATGTGATAGTTCTTCTGACACGACAGCACGATCGGATCGGTCGAGCCGACGAGCGAGGGCTCGCCGCCATTCTTGAAGTGTTCGCCGATGCGCACCACGGCATCGAGCGTGGGCGTTTGCTTGCCCATCGTGATGTCGATCGCGAAGAGCTGCGAGTACCAAGTGTCTTTCTGACCGCTCGGTGCGGCGTCGAATGGCGCGATGTTGACGAACGACGACGTCGGGTTGTTGGAAAGCGTATGGAAGCCGACGCGATAGTCCTCGTCCAGATAGACGAAGTTCTGCGAGATGACCGTTTTCGCCGCCTGGATGCGCGTGCGGTAGTACGCGAACCAGTTCGCGTAGTTCGTCATCTCCTCGAGGTAGGTGCGAGTGATCGTCACCGGGAGTAGGCCGCGGCGGAACGTATGCGTATACGTGCTGCCGGAAACCAGATCGACGCGCTCGAAAGCCGGGTACGTGTCGTTGTCGACGTGCTCGGCGCTGCCCCTTGCCACGCCGTACTTGTAGAAGCGTGGGTAGGGATGCGTGTCATCGTGCTCGACCTGGCAGGTTCCGCCCTGGCCGAAGCCGCGCCACTTGTTGTGGGTGGCATAGCTGGGGTCGATCCGTGTCGTGCACCATTCGACGCTCGTCTTCCAATAGTGACGCGGGACCGATGCGACAGAGGGCACCGCAGGACAGTACGTCCTGATTCCGGTATTGAAGCGTCCCGACGGATAGCCGAAGCGAGTGCCGGGGATCCCGTCATATGTCTTGTTGCTATGACGGCATACCTCACCCAAGCCTTCGGAGTCGGCGAGCAATGTCGTCGAGGTGGGGACCTGGTTGACCGGGTCCCAGAGGTACTGGCCGCAGTGGGACGGATATTCGGGCACGAGCACGCAGCTATAGGTACCAATGGGCGGACCACCGCCGGAGCATCGTTGCGGCGCCGTTTCGACGTCGGGGCATGCGGGTAGCGTGCAGCCGACGCCGTAGCAGTAGCAACTCGCGCCGCTGCCACCGAGGCCGGTCGCCGTCAAATGACAATAGCCGTACTCGCCAATGGGGCCACTGGACGTGCAATAGGTGTTTGCGTTGCACACGAGGCACTCGGACCCGGTGCATGGACCCGGCGCACCGTAGGCGGGATTGGTGTTGCAGCCGGGGGGGCTGTAGTCGGTGGTATAGCTGAGGCATCCACTGAACGAGCCCTCGCGGAAGCAGCTTTGCGCCTCGTAGGTGGGCGGAATCAGTGTTTCACTTCCAGGACAGCTATAAGTCAGCGTGCAGCCGCCGTAGGTTTGCGGCCACTTCGGGTGAGTCGTGTCGCAATAGATCGGCTTTTCCCATGACCAATCGGTGCCGCCGAGCCCCCACGCGGTGGGGCCGACGAAATACCAGGTGGCCTCGGTCGATGCATCCGAGTAATACGGATATTGGTAATCCGCTTTAGCCGGTGCGCTCGCGACGCTCGAGTAATCGGTGCCATTGATGCGGCACTCGCTGCCGCCGCCGGTGAGCGGATTCCAGTTGTAATCATTGGGCCAGAGCGAGTTGCACCACATGCCGACGAGCACGTTGGCCGTCAGATCCTGATTCTGCGGCGCCGCCGACCAAGGATCGGCGGGGACCGCCGTGAATACCGTCTGATCCGGATACGGCACGCCGTCATAGCGCAACGGCGGGGTGTAGGTGATGGCCGGGTCGTAGTACAAGCGATTCAGTGCATTGTTATGAGCGGGCGCAGGCCAGGCGCGAATCCAGTCGGGAATCGTGCTCCACGAGTAGGGGAACGGGTTCGGCGGCGTGCCGGTCGCGTAGTAGGGGAACGGCGTGTAGAGAAACGAGTAGATGTGCTGCGGCGAGGTCGCCGAACCACTGTAGCCACATGCCCATTGCATCGCTCCATACAGGTCGCGGCAAAAGCCACCGACTGCTGGCGATGCATTCGGCACCGCGCCGATGACGTAATCGGGCAGGAAGTCGGACAGCATGCTTGTCGAGTCGTCGACCGTCAGCATGAGGTTCGGCGGCGCCGATGGTGCGAAGCCGATCGGCTCGTCTGCAAGCGGTGTCGGTGCCGCGTAAGCAGTCGTCGCGAGCGGCCCGACAGCAAGATGCAAAGAGAGCATCGCGCAAATCGCGCGGCAGAGTGTGGATGTTCGCGTGTTATTCATGTTGGACCTCAACGGGTCAGCGCAGCATCGCCTGTGAGAAAGCGACCGAGTTGCCGGGGCCGTCCACGCGGACGGTGAGCCGGTAATAGGGAATGTTGGGCAGTGCAATGCCCTTCTTGAGTTGAGTTTCCTTGGCGTTGCTTTGCTTTGGAGGAATCATTTCGCAATAGCGGCCGTCGGCCTTGCCGCTCGGCAACACGTCGGGCGTGCACATGCGCTCGATGACGTAGTAGGCGACGTGAATGTCGTTGCCGCTCGCATCCTTGTCGCGGATGATCTGCGCCCCTGCGGGATACGAGGGCGGCGCCGACGTCAGGCTGCCCCCCTGCAATGCGGCGGGAACCCCGTGCTGGTCTTGGCCGGGCTGCAAAACCGCGTAGTAGTTGCGACCAAGGTCGTTGGCGCGAAGGTCTGCGATCGTCGCGGTTGGCGCGAACATGTCGAAAACGGCGCGTTCCACCGCTGATGACGCCATCGCTTGCGCAGCCTGGCGAAACGCGATGTTGCCGACCACGAGCGTGTTGGTGTGCACCGAACGCATCAGTCCCACGGCGGCGAGGCTCAGCAGCACCACGGCGATCAGCGCAACGAACACGACTATGCCGCGCTGGTGCAGCACGGCTGGCGGTGTTCCGACGAAGTGGCGGGCGGTCGATGTCATCACCCGTTCCACACCTGATTGGTCAGAGGAATCACCTGCTCGAATACGCGGTGACGATAATTGGCGCTCGCCGGAATCGTCACTCCAGTGATCTCCCCGGTGCAGGTCGGCGCGCCCACGCTGAAGCAGTTGAACAGCGTCGTCGTGAAATCTCCCGCGAGCGCGGAACTTCCGACCGCGTCACGCCCTTCCGCATCCTTGAGCCGCTCGAACTGCGAGCTTCGCATCACCAAGGCGATACGAATCGCCTTGATCTGGCGAAGCTGAGCCAATGGAGCGGCGAGAACGTCGTCCCTGCGCCACGGTGCGCTGCGTGCGGACACCCAGGTGTCGATGAACGTATCACCGTTGGTGTCGAGCCCATACTGCGCTTTCATCAGTGCCACGTTGCTGACGATTGGATTGGGCACGGCGGCTGCGGCGACGAGGTCGGTGCTGCGCAAGACGTTTGCAGCGACGTCGTAGTTCACTTTGCGCATGCGGTCGCCCGAGCCCAGATTGATGATCCACGTCGTCGCTTGCGCATAGGTGTTCACGAGCGCCGGGTTCGGCGTGATCGTCACGATGCCCGTGGCTGTATCGAAGGTAGGTGTACGACGGCGCAGCGCGTCGGTCGGACCGCCCCAATTGCCGATCGTCGACATTTCGCAGACGCCGCTCGCCGTGTCGACGATCACGAACATGTGTGCCGCGTCGCTCGTATGGCTGCCGTGAAAGCCGAGAGGACTTTGCACGCGCACCTGGTCACCCGGATTGACCGCCGGCGAGTTCACGATTGCAAGCGGTGTAACGAGGCGCCGATTGACGCCGGCGATCACCGCGAACGAATCCGACAGGTCATCTGCGCCGCCGTCGTTGATCAAGACTGGAATGGGTCGCCACGTGGTCGCGAAACTGCCGGTGTTGGGGCAGGCCTCGAGCTGCTGGCCGGCTTCCGACATCGCGAATCCACCATTTGCGACGTCACCCGCAACGATGAACGACGAAATCATTCCCGCCGACTGCGCATCACCACCCGCCGTGGTTGTTCGCTTGTAGCCTTCCGAAAGCGAGAGCACCTGATAGACGATCAGAAGCGCCAGCAGCCCGATCGTCACGCCGACCAGGATCTCGACCAGGCCGAAGCCACGGGCACGCTCACGCAATGGGCGATGTCGGATCGTGGACATGATTCAGTTGTGCGCGATGATCGACGACATCGTGTAGTTGTGAACCGGGCCGGGACTTCCATCGGTGGCGGGCGGCTGCCATCGAATGACGATGGTCACCAGCGTTCCGGTGGGCGTGAGCGCGATCAAGCCGCCGTCGCCGCGCGCGTCGGTGACCCCCGCGCCCGGGGCCGGCTGAACGATCGTGATCAACGGGTTGCTCGCGATCGAGGAGGCGCCGGGCAGTCGATTCACCGCCGTTTGCAGCGCATCGAACTCGACTTGTCCGGATGACGCGTAGCGCAGCGGAATGTTGGTGCGCGCGTCGGCCCACATCTTCGCAACATACGCATTCGCCAGATACGCCGCCTCGCCGCGATATTGCGCATCGCTGCTATACGCGATCGCACGGCCCTGCAACGCGACAAGCCCTAACACGCCCAGCGTGAAAATGAGAATGCCGACGAGCGCCTCGAGCAGGAAGCCGCCGTGCTGAATTTGAATGCGCTTCGTGCTCATGGCACGCTCGCGGGGCAGCCGACCGGATCGGGGGGCGCGAAGCGCCTGTCGCACACGCGAACGCCGATGCCGAATGCCGGATCGGCAGTCACGCGCAAGTCGTGCGGTGATGCAAGCGTTGCGTGCGTCACCCGAATCGATGTCATGACCGGCGTGCCGTCCTCCGGATTGGTGGGCGTCTGGTACTGACCGAGTCCCGAATAGCTGATCTTGGTGGTGCCTGCGGGGTTGGGGTCGACGACGACTTGTCCCGAAGCATCGGAAAACGGCTCGCTGTGAACGACGCCGCCGAGCGCTACGTCGGGGTCGCTGATCGTCCAGCCGGTGCCGGGCGCGACGACGAACTCGATCAAGCGATTGCGACGCAGGGCTTCGACTTGCGCGAGCCGCATTCCATTCGCGAGCGAATCGGCGACGTTGCGAATGCGCGCATTGCCCATGAACTGTGTGTACGCGGGCAATGCGACCATCACGAGGATGGCGATGATCACCATCCCGATCAGAAGCTCGATAAGCGTGAAGCCGCGCGAGGTCATGGCCTTGATACGCATTAGCTGCAAGCGCCGTTTTTACGCACCACCCAGCAGGTCGACGAAAGCGACCAGCCCGCGGGGGCGGCCGCGGTCGCGCGCGTGACACCCGTGGGCGCGATGCCCATCGTGTAGCGGAACGCGGACATCGAGCCGGTGCCTTGCGCCACCACGTTGTAGGCTAGCGCGGGTGCGCCGACCGATGCACAGGTGATCGTGAAATGCGACGCCGAGGGTCCGGCGACGCCACATGCTGCGCCCGAGTCGTAGCGACGGTTGTCCTGGAAAAACTGCTCCATGCGCGTGCGCATATCGTTCATTCCCGACGTCGCTTCGACGATGCGCGCGCGCCTCACGAACTCGTTGTAGTTGGGGACGGCAATGGCGGTGAGGATCGCGAGCACGACTATCGCGATCAGGATTTCGATCAACGTGAAGCCCTTCGCCTTTGCGGCGGGCGAAACGTTCGACGCCGTGCGGGTAGCTGACATGCTCTTCTCCCTGGACACGGCAGGAATGCTACGGATGGCCCCTTTTTCCAACAATCGATACCCGATCGAAGGACGGGTCCACCGCACGAGCGGCGGCGGTCCTAGCATTCGGCGTGCCAGCGTGTCGAAGGGGTTTACAAACGCCCTCTGTTTCGTTCGTACGAACGCACGTTCCGACGGCGCTTTTCCGCACTCGGTCAAAACGCGCGAATCGTAGTTTTTCCCTATGGACAGACGCCTGTCGCGCGTTCGATCCGCGTGCGCCCGGTATTCGCAAGGACCACGTGATAGCCGCGCAATCCCGGCCGACAAACGGCGACCGTTCCCATTTGCAACGCGCCGCTGATCAAGCGCGCCTGACCGAGGTGGTCGAACCGGAAGTACTTTGCGACGGGACGATTGCCCACTTCGGTGACGCCCGCCATCGCGGCCAAGTCACGCCCGATCACAGGCTCGGCCGGATCGGGGAGTCCGTTGCCGTCCTCGTCGACGAACACGACCCATCCTTCGTGCCAATGATCGAGCGTGCCGCAGCTTCGCGTCGGTGATGTAGCGCAAACGATCACTGTGGCGTTGCGCTTGACCGCTTCGCTGCGCGCGAGCATCACTGCCTCGGATAGTCGCCGCGCTTCGCCGAGAAGCTCCTGCTCGCTCAAGAAACGGCCGAAGGATGGATAGGCGAATCCTGTCAGGATTGCGAGCACGCACAAGCCGATCAAGAGCTCGATCAGCGTGAAGCCGCGTTCTTGCGGCGAGGACCCGCTTCGCTGCATTCGAATTCTCCTTGCGCCGAAAGACGACGGGCGCGAGCCAAGCGTCGCTTAGGAGAGGGTCGGCGGCGATGCGACCGATGGTCTAGGCCGCACGGCGGATTGCAGCGCAGCGGCTTTCCGGTTCTTGTCGCGCCGTCTGCTTTACTTTAGTTTCAAACTATTTATAATGGAAGAAATCGGATAAGGAATCGACTTTAGTCATGCGCGTGCTGGTCATCGGCGGTGGGCCCGCAGGTCTTTTTCTCGCCGCGCTTTTGCGGCGTAACGGTGCGCACGCCGTTCGCGTACTCGAGCGCAATCGCGCCGAAGACACGTTCGGCTGGGGCGTTGTGTTCTCCGACCAGACGATGGGCAACGTCGCGGTTGCCGATCCCGACGTCGCACGCGAGATCGAAACCGCGTTCAACCACTGGGACGACATCGACGTCCGTTTTCGCGGGCGAACAATTCGTTCGGGTGGCCACGGCTTTTGCGGAATCGGCCGCAAGCGCCTGCTCGACATTCTGCGGACTCGCGCGCAATCGCTTGGCGCACAGCTCGTATTCGAGCACGACGTTTCCGACGAGATTCATGAAGCCGAGCGTTTCGACGCCGACCTCGTCATCGCGTGCGATGGCATCAACAGCCGCATTCGCACGCGTTACGGCGCGACGTTCGAGCCGGACGTCGATGTTCGCCGTTGCCGGTTCGTATGGCTCGGCACGACGCAGCGCTTCGATGCGTTTACGTTCGCGTTCGAGCACACGCCGCATGGCTGGTTTCAGGCGCACGCGTATCAGTACGACGACAACACGTCCACGTTCATCGTCGAGACGCCCGAGGACGTGTGGCGGCGGGCCGGGCTCGAGACGATGTCGCAGGAAGAGGGTCTCGCATTCTGCGAGCGGCTGTTCGCGAAGTATCTCGACGGCCATCGATTGATGAGCAACGCCAAGCATCTGCGGGGCTCGGCGATCTGGATTCGCTTCCCGAGGGTGATTTGCAAAGCGTGGACGCATTGGCCGGCGACGCAGCGTTTTCCGATCGTCCTGATGGGTGACGCCGCGCACACCGCGCATTTTTCGATCGGCTCGGGGACCAAGCTCGCGCTCGAAGATGCGATCGCGCTTTGCAACGCGCTGGTCGCGCATTCCGAGCTGCGTGCCGCGCTCGACGAATACGAAGCGGCGCGCAGTGTCGAGGTGCTGAAGCTGCAGAACGCCGCGCGCAACTCGACCGAGTGGTTCGAGAACGTCGAGCGTTACACCGCGCTCGAAGCAGAGCAGTTCGCCTACAGCCTGCTCACGCGTAGCCAGCGCATCTCGCACGAGAATCTACGCTTGCGCGATTCCGATTACGTCGAGGACATCGAGGCATGGTATGCGGTGCGCTCGAAGCTGCCGCACGACGCCGTGCCGCCGATGTTCACGCCGTTCACGTTGCGAGGCGTCACGCTTCCCAATCGCGTCGTCGTGTCACCGATGGCGCAATACAGTTGCGTCGACGGCATGCCCGACGACTACTACCTCGTCCACCTCGGCAGTCGCGCGCACGGCGGAGCGGGTCTCGTCTTCACGGAGATGGTGTGCGTATCGGCCGACGCGCGCATCAGTCCCGGTTGCGCCGGGCTTTACCGCGACGAGCATCGCGCCGCGTGGAAGCGCATCGTCGATTACGTGCACGCTCGAACGCCCGCGAAGATCGGCCTGCAGCTCGGCCACGCGGGCCCGAAGGGCTCGACGCAGCTCGGCTGGGAGGACGTCGACGAGCCGATCGACGAGTCGCAAGGCGCGAGCAACTGGCCGCTGATTGCGCCATCTCCCGTGCGCTATGGGCCGCGCAATCAATTGCCGCGCGCGATGACACGTGATGACATGGAGGGCGTCAAGGCGGATTTCCTGCGCGCTGCACGATGGGGTGCCGAGTGCGGCTTCGATTGGCTCGAGCTTCATTGCGCGCACGGGTATCTGTTGAGCGCTTATCTGTCACCACTCACCAACCTGCGTGACGACGAATACGGTGGGTCGCTCGAGAATCGCTGTCGATTTCCTGTCGAAGTTTTCGCCGCGATGCGCAAAGTGTGGCCAGCCGAGTTGCCGATGTCGGTGCGCATCTCGGCACACGACTGGGCCCCGGGCGGCAACACGCCGGACGACGCGGTCGTGATCGCGCAGCTCTTCAAGAATGCGGGGGCGGACCTGATCGACGTTTCGTCGGGACAGACCACGCGCGCTGCGAAGCCCGTCTACGGGCGCATGTATCAAACGCCGTTCGCCGATCGCATTCGTAACGAGATCGGCATCGCAACCATGGCGGTGGGTGCGATCTTCGAGCCCGATCACGTCAATAGCATCGTGATGGCGGGTCGCGCGGATTTGTGCGCGATCGCGCGTCCGCATCTGGCGGATCCGTATTGGACGCTGCACGCTGCTGCGACACTCGGTTACCGCCCGATACCTTGGCCGGTGCAATACCTGTCGGGCAAAGCGCAGCTGGAGCGCAATCTGGAGCGCGCCAAAGCGCTCGCGGTCGACGTTCCCGAAGCGAATGGATAGCCTTTGAACGATTACAACCTCGCCGATGTCGTCACGCCCGATCCCGAGAGCCGCGTGCGGGCCGACGACCATGCGGCGCTGCGCCTGTGGCTGCGGCTTCTCACCTGCACGCTTCTAATAGAACAGGACATCAAGACGAAGCTGCGCGAGCGCTTCGCCATGACGCTGGCGCGCTTCGATCTGATGGCGCAGCTCGAGCGCCATCCGGCCGGCCTCAAGATGAGCGAGCTGTCGCGGCGGTTGATGGTCAGCGGCGGCAACGTTACGGGGCTCACGGATCAACTCGTCGCCGAGGGCCTGGTCGAACGTCACGCAGTGCCTGCCGATCGTCGCGCCTTTCAAGTGCGACTCACCACGGTCGGACGCAAGGCGTTTCTCGGCATGGCGCGCGAGCACGAGCGCTGGATCGCGGAGTTGACGCGCGGATTGAGCGCGGCGGATCGCGATCGCCTTTACGGACTGCTCGGCAAGCTGAAGCGCTCGCTTGCGGTGAAAGAAGACTGACATGCAACCTAGAGCGTTACACGACTACCAGGCGCGCCACTTCCGCTTCGAGGCGAGCGATGATGCGCGCACGGCGACGATCACACTCGATCGTCCTGAACGCAAGAACCCGCTTACGTTCGACGCGTATGCGGAGCTTCGCGATTTGTTCCGCGATCTTGTCTACGCAAGTGACGTGAAGGCGATCGTCGTGACGGGCGAGGGCGGCAACTTCAGCTCGGGCGGCGACGTGCACGAGATCATCGGTCCGCTCACCAAGATGGATGCGATGGGATTGTTGACGTTCACACGCATGACCGGTGATCTGGTCAAAGCGATGCGACATTGCCCGCAGCCGATCATTGCCGCCGTCGATGGTGTATGCGCAGGAGCGGGCGCGATGATCGCGCTTGCATCCGATATTCGCTTCGGTACCGCGCGCGCGAAGACGGCATTCTTGTTCGTGCGCGTCGGACTAGCGGGAGCGGATATGGGGGCTTGCGCGCTATTGCCGCGCGTTATCGGGCACGGGCGGGCGTCGGAGCTCCTCTACACCGGTCGCGCGATGAGCGCCGACGAGGGCGCGCAGTGGGGATTTTTCAATCGCGTCATCGCGCCCGAGCAGTTGCTCGCGGAGTCGCAAGCGCTGGCGCGCGCGCTTGCCGAGGGACCGACGTTTGCACACGCGATGACAAAGACGTTGCTACACCAAGCGTGGGCGATGGATCTCGACAGCGAGATCGAAGCGGAAGCGCAGGCGCAGGCGCTTTGCATGCAGACTGCCGACTTTCGCCGCGCGTACGACGCCTTTGTCGCCAAGAAGGCACCGAAGTTCGAGGGGAACTAAAGCGTGATGAACGTCGATCACCTCGACTGGCCATTCTTCGACGAGTCGCATCGTGCGTTTTCGCGCGAGATCGGGGCGCTCGACGCAGAGCCCGATGTGCTGCTCGAGGATGTCGACGCGATTTGCCGGGCCTGGGTGCAAATCCTCGGGCGCGCCGGGCTTTTGCGTGCGTGTGTGCCGGCTGCCTTCGGTGGCGCGCGCGAGGCGCTGGATTCGCGCGCGCTATGCATTGCCCGTGAAGCACTCGCCTATCGCGATGGGCTTGCCGACTTCGCGTTCGCGATGCAGGGGCTCGGCAGTGGGCCGATCACGCTCGCCGGCAGTGATGCTCAGCGCAAGCGGTGGTTGCCCTCAATCGCGCGCGGCGAAGCGATCGCGGCGTTTGCGTTGTCGGAGCCCGATGCAGGATCGGACGTCGCCGCACTGGCCACGCGGGCACGTCCCGACAACAAGGGATGGATTCTCGATGGCTGCAAGACCTGGATCAGCAATGGCGGCATCGCGGACTTCTATTGTGTGTTCGCGCGCACCGGCGAAGCTCCTGGCACCGGCGGCATTTCGGCTTTCATCGTGGAGCCCTCGGCGCCCGGGTTCGGAATCGCCGAGCGCATTCCGCTGATCGCGCCGCATCCGCTTGCTCGAATCGAGCTCAACGAATGCCATGTTCCTGCCGATGCGCTGATTGGCGCGTCTGGCGAAGGCTTCAAGCTCGCGATGCGAACGCTCGATATTTTCCGAGCATCGGTCGGTGCGGCAGCCGTCGGCTTTGCGCGGCGCGCGCTCGACGAGGCTTGCGCGCACGCGAAATCGCGCCGCATGTTCGGCGCGTCGCTCGGCGATCTCCAGCTCACACAAGCAGCGCTCGGCGAGATGGCCGCCGACGTCGATGCCTCCGCGCTTTTAGTTGCGCGCGCGGCATGGAAGCGCGACGTCATGGGTTCACGCACGACGCGCGAGGCCGCGATGGCGAAGCTCACCGCGACGGAAAGCGCGCAGCGCGTGATCGATCGTGCGCTGCAAATGCATGGTGGGGTCGGTGTCGTAAGCGGCCACGTATGCGAGCGCCTGTATCGCGAAATTCGGGCGTTGCGCATCTACGAAGGCGCGAGCGAAGTGCAACGACTCATCATCGGCCGCGATGTCTTGCGCGGAAATCGCGACGCGGCGCAGTGATTCGGAAACCCGAGGAGAACGGCATGTCGGCAAAGAGCGCCCACGTCGATACTTTCGCGTTCGACAATCTTCCTCCGCGCGAAACCTGGCCCGAGCGACGCTTCGACCTTCCCGAGCTTCGCTATCCCGAGACACTGAATTGCGCGAATGCGCTACTGGATGGCGTCATCGACGACGTTGGCTCGCGCACGGCGATCCTCGCGCCCGGCGGCTTGCGCTGGAGCTACGCGGAGCTGAACGAGCGCGCGAATCGCATTGCTCGCGTGCTGGTCGACGACATGGGACTGGTGCCGGGCAATCGCGTGCTGCTGCGCGGCCCCAATTCAGCGTCAATGGCGGCAGCGTGGTTTGGCGTGATCAAGGCAGGCGGCATTGCGGTCGGGACGATGCCGATGCTCAGAGCGAAGGAGTTGACCGACATCATCGACAAGGCGCAGGTCTCGCATGCGCTGTGCGATGCGCGCTTGATCGACGAGCTGGAGGCGGCGCGACGCGCGTGCCCGACGCTTGCCCGCGTACTGACTTTCGGCAGCGACTCTGATGCAAGTCTCGAGGCGCATGCGGCCAGGAAACCGGAGACGTTCGACACGGTAGCGACCTCGGCGGAGGACACCGCGCTGATTGCGTTCACATCGGGAACGACCGGGAAACCGAAAGGCACGATGCACTTCCATCGTGATCTTCTGGCGGCATGCGATCTTTGGCCGCGGTCGACGTTGCAGGCGCAGCCGGACGATGTTTTCACCGGAAGCCCGCCGCTCGCGTTCACGTTCGGGCTCGGGGGGTTGTTGCTGTTCCCGCTGCGCATTGGTGCCGCGGCTCTATTGTGTGAGAAGGTCTCCCCTGACGCACTGCTTCCTGCCATCGCGGAGCACCGAGCCACAGTGCTGTTCACCGCACCGACTTCGTATCGCGCGATGGCGGCGCAAGTCGGCAAGTTCGATCTTAAGAGCCTGCGCAAGTGCGTGTCCGCCGGCGAAGCGTTGCCTGCGGCGACGCGTCAGCTTTGGAAAGAGGCGACCGGCATCGAGATCATTGATGGAATCGGCGCCACCGAAATGCTGCACATTTTCATATCGCATCGCGACGACGACGCGCGCCCCGACGCTACCGGCAAGCCCATTCGCGGCTACGAAGCGTGTGTGATGGACGACGAAGGCCGGCCGCTTGCTCCCGGCAACGTCGGTCGTCTGGCGGTCAAAGGGCCGACGGGCTGCCGCTACCTCGCGGACTCGCGTCAGACGAACTACGTGAAAGACGGCTGGAACTACACGGGAGACGCGTATTTCGTCGACGACGACGGCTGGTTCCATTATCAGGCGCGTACCGACGACATGATCGTCTCAGCGGGTTACAACATCGCCGGTCCCGAAGTCGAAGGCGCGCTCCTCATGCATCCTGCCGTCGCCGAATGCGCGTGCGTCGCTTCGCCCGACGAGGATCGCGGCCACATCGTAAAAGCATTCGTCGTGCTGAAGCCTGATAACGTGGCGAGCCAGACGCTCACGCGCATGCTGCAGGAATTCGTCAAGCAGGAGATCGCGCCGTACAAGTACCCGCGGGCGATCGAGTACGTCGCCGCGTTGCCGCGCACGGAGACCGGCAAGGTTCAGCGTTTTCGTTTGCGTCAGCAGGAAATCGAGCGTGCGCAAAGGAATGCGCAATGAAGGTTCTGCAACCTCCGCATTGGACGGCCCCAAAGGGCTACGCGAACGGCGTTGCGGCCAGCGGTTCGCTCGTATTCGTCGGCGGCCAGATCGGCTGGAATTCGCAACAGCAATTCGAGTCGGACGACTTTGCCGCCCAGGCACGCCAAGCGCTCATCAACATCGTCGCCGTGCTCGCCGAAGCGAACGCGAAGCCCCAGCACATCGTGCGCATGACGTGGTACGTCGTCGATCGCGACGAGTACGTAAAGAGCTACAAGGCACTCGGCGCTGCGTATCGCGAAGTGATCGGCCGTCATTTTTCCGCGATGACCGCGGTGCAGGTCACTGCGCTCGTCGAGCCACGTGCGCGCGTTGAGATCGAGGCGACGGCCGTCGTTCCCGACGGCGCATAATCACTCGATCGATACGCGCAACCCCCGCCCATGAACGCTCCCGAACGCCAGGCCGTCAAGCCGCATTTCCATTGGGAAGACCCGCTACTTCTCGATGAGCAGCTCTCCGAAGACGAGCGCATGGTGCGCGACACGGCGCGCCGCTATGCGCAGGACAAGCTGATGCCGCGCGTGCGCGACGCGTTTCGCCACGAAAGCTCCGATGCGTCCCTGTTTCGCGAAATGGGCGAGCTGGGGTTGCTGGGCCCGACGATTCCCGCCGAATACGGCGGTGCCGGGCTCAACTATGTTTGCTATGGCCTGATCGCGCGCGAGGTCGAGCGCGTCGATTCGGGTTATCGATCGATGATGAGCGTGCAAAGCTCGCTCGTCATGTTTCCGATCAACGAATACGGGAGTGAAGCGCAGCGCCGCAAGTATCTGCCGAAGCTCGCCAGCGGCGAATGGATCGGCTGCTTTGGATTGACCGAGCCCAATCACGGCTCCGATCCCGGCTCGATGGTGACGCGCGCACGCAGCGTCGACGGCGGCTTCTCGCTTTCCGGCAGCAAGATGTGGATCAGCAATTCGCCGATCGCCGACGTGTTCGTCGTGTGGGCGAAGGATGATGGCGGGGTGATTCGCGGGTTCATTCTGGAAAAAGGAATGAAAGGCTTGTCCGCGCCGAAGATCGAAGGAAAATTCAGCCTGCGCGCGTCGATCACCGGCGAGATCGTGATGGACGAAGTGAAAGTCCCTGCCGGCAACCAGTTGCCGAACGTCAAGGGGCTCAAAGGTCCGATGGGCTGTCTCAACAGCGCGCGCTATGGCATTGCCTGGGGCGCGCTTGGTGCGGCCGAATTCTGTTGGCAGGCGGCGCGCCAGTACACGCTCGATCGTCAACAGTTCGGGCGTCCGCTGGCGGCGAACCAGCTCGTGCAGAAAAAACTCGCCGACATGCAAACCGAGATCGCGCTGGGATTGCAGGGATGCCTGCGCCTCGGACGCATGAAAGACGAAGGCAAGGCAGCGCCCGAGATCACGTCGATCATGAAGCGCAACTCGTGCGGCAAGGCGCTCGAAATCGCACGGAATGCGCGCGACATGCACGGCGGCAATGGCATCATGGACGAGTTCCACGTGATCCGTCACATGCTGAATCTCGAAACCGTGAACACGTACGAAGGCACGCACGACATCCACGCGCTGATCCTTGGTCGGGCGCAAACCGGCATTTCAGCTTTTTAGGTGCGCTCAATGAAGCTGTACGGCTATTTCCGCTCGTCCGCGGCGTATCGCGTTCGCATCGCGCTGAACCTCAAAGGGCTGGCCCCCGAGGGAAGCTCGGTTCATTTGCAAAAAGGCGAGCAGCGCACCGACGACTACCTCGCGTTGAATCCGCAGGGCCTCGTCCCGGCGCTTGTGACTGACACGGGCGAGGTGCTAACCCAATCGCTGGCGATCATCGAGTGGCTCGATGAAACGCACGCCCAGCCGCCGCTGTTGCCTTCCGATGCGCTCGATCGCGCGAGGGTTCGATCGATCGCGCTTGCGATCGCGTGCGACATTCATCCTCTCAACAATACGCGCGTCCTGAGTTATCTCGTGCACACGCTCGGTGTCTCCGAGGAGCAGAAGAACGGCTGGTATCGCTACTGGATCGATCTCGGCTTCGAGGCGCTGGAGGCGCGGCTTGCGCGCGAGTCCGATACAGGCCGTTTCTGTCACGGTGATGCACCGACGCTCGCCGATGTGTGTCTCGTTCCCCAAGTCGCCAACGCGCGCCGCTTCAAGGTCGACCTGAAAGCATATCCGACGATCACGCGCATCGATGTTGCCTGCAACGCATTGCCGGCGTTCGCAAAGGCCGCCCCCGAGTTGCAACCCGACGCTTTTTGAAAGCCACAATGAATTTTGCGATTCCCGCGTGGGATGTTCCCAGCGTGCCGGTCGCCGGCCGCAACGAGCGCTTTCCCGTTCGACACATCTATTGCGTTGGCCGCAACTACGCCGAGCACGCGAAAGAGATGGGAGGCGACGCGGAGAAGGAGCCGCCATTCTTCTTCACCAAAGCGGCCGATGCGATCGTGCCGGTCGTCGCGCCTGAAGTGGCGCGCGTGCGTTATCCGCTCGGCACGAAGAACTATCAGCACGAAATCGAGCTCGTCGTCGCGATCAGCGGGCGAGGCGCGGAGCTCGAGGCCGGGCAAACGCAAGCGCTGATCTACGGATACGCGGTGGGTCTCGACATGACGCGCCGCGATCTGCAAATCGAGATGCGCGAGCGCAAGCGTCCGTGGGATCTCGGCAAGTCGTTCTCGCAAGCCGCGCCGATCGCGCCGATCCATCGCGCTGCCGATATCGGTCATCCGTCGCGCGGCGCGATTCGCGTCTCCGTGAATGGACAGGTCAAGCAGAAAGGCGACTTGTCCGAGCTCATCTGGGACGTTCCGCATACGCTCGCGTTCTTGTCGAAGTATTACGAACTGATGCCTGGCGATCTCGTTTACACAGGGACACCGGCCGGTGTGGGACCGGTGGTCGTTGGCGATCGGCTCGATGGTCATATCGATGGTCTGACTCCGCTGTCGATCCAAATCGTGTGACGCGCTCCGCGATCGAATACACGCCGGAGTTCGTCGAGCGCGGCTACAACAATCGCGCTGCCGTGCCCGATCACCCGCAGTGGTTCGCGCGCTGGGCCGAGCTATCCGCGCGCGCGCGCGACGCATGGCAACCCAAGCTCGAGGTGCGCTACGGTCCCAATCCCAAGGAAACGCTCGATCTCTTCGTCCCGGCGAGCCCCGCACGCGGAACCTTCGTGTTCATTCACGGCGGTTACTGGCGAGCACTCGACAAGTCGGATCACCTGTTCGTCGCTTCGCCATTCGTTGCGCAGGGCTATGCGGTCGCGGTCATCAACTACGATCTGTGCCCGGCGGTAACGATTGCAACGATCGTCGAAGAATGTCGTCGCGCGCTGGCGTGGGTCGTTCGTGATGGAGGGAAGCACGGCGCAGCTGCGAAGCGCATCGTCGTCGGTGGGCACTCCGCAGGAGGTCATCTGGCAGCGATGCTGATGACGACACCTGCGCGTGATCTGGGCTGCGACAAGCATCCGATCACGGGCGCCGTCTCGATTTCGGGCGTGCACGATCTGCGGCCGCTCGTCTTGTTCTCGTTCAACAGCGATCTTAGACTCGACGATGCTTCAGCGAGACGAATGTCGCCGGCGCTGCTTGCTCCGCAATCGCGCGCGCCGCTGTGCGTGGCCGTCGGTGGTGACGAAACCTCCGAGTTCATTCGCCAGAGCGAGCTGATGTTCAATGCCTGGCCAGAGCAGCAGCCTGCGAATGCGAGTGGCCCACTCGTGGTCCGCGATCGACATCATTTCAGCGTCATCGTCGAATACGCGGACGCGCAAAGCACGCTCACGCAAAACACGCTCGCACTGTTTTAGAGCGAAGTCGTCCTTGTCGCCGCTTGACACGGTCGCGGCGGTACAATCACGGCTTCGCGCTGCCTCCGATCATGTCAATCGTCGTCACCATTCCCGAACTGCTCGCCGAGCTTCGTGCGGGCGGCATCGCGATTCTCGTCGATGACGAGGATCGCGAGAACGAGGGCGACCTCATATTCGCCGCGGACTTCGTCACGCCAGAGAAGATCAATTTTCTTGCCACGCACGGTCGTGGGCTCGTGTGCATGCCCATTACCGCCGAGCATGCGCAACGTCTGCACTTGTCGCCGATGACGGCGCGCAATCGGTCGGTGCATGGAACCAACTTCACGGTGTCGATCGAAGCGGCGCAGGGAATCGCTACCGGTATCTCCGCAGCGGATCGCGCGCACACGATTCGTGTCGCATCCCGCGCCGATGCGAAGCCCGAAGATATCGTGCAACCCGGACACGTGTTCCCGTTGATCGCAGCCGGCGGAGGGGTGTTGGTGCGAGCGGGACACACGGAGGCGTGCTGCGATCTGATGCGGCTCGCGGGCCTCACCCCGGCCGCGGTGTTGTGCGAAATCATGAACGCCGACGGCACGATGGCGCGCCGCTCCGACCTCGAGGGCTTCGCGGCGACGCACCAGCTCAAGATCGCGACGATCGCCGATCTCATTCAATATCGCAGCCGTACCGAGCGTCTCGTCGAGCGCATCGCCGAGCGGCCGCTCGCGACGCAGCACGGCGCGTTTCGCCTCGTCGTCTATCGCGACAAGCTGACCGACGCGACGCACCTAGCACTCGTGCGCGGACCCCTCTCACCGGACAGCGAGACGCTGGTGCGCGTCCACGAGCCGTTGTCGGTGATGGATCTCCTCGATGCGCAAAGCGAGGCGCATTCATGGAGCATTCCGGCGGCATTGGCAACGATCGCCGATGCCGGCCGCGGTGTCGTGGTGTTGTTGCACCGGCCCGAATCGGCTGCGGAGCTTCGCAAGCGCGCGCTGGCCGACGAAACCGCCGCGTCGACGTCGACGAAGATCGATTTGCGCGATTACGGAATCGGCGCGCAGATTCTGCGTGATTTGAATGTCGGCCGCATGCGGCTCATGTCGCGACCGCGCAAGATGCCGAGCATGGCAGGATTCGGCCTCGAAGTGACCGGCTACGAAGAGCAGCCGCGGCGCGCGGCTTCATAGCGCACCACAGGTAACAGGCGTCGAGAATGGTGAAGCGAATTGCGCCGCGCAGCAATGGACAGGGACGGCGCGTTGGCATCGTCGTGTCGCGCTTCAATCAGGAACTCGGTGACGGACTCCTGGCGCAGGCGCTGCGTGCACTGAAGGACGCGGGAGTGGCCAACGACGATGTGACGGTTGCCAGCGTCGCTGGCGCGCTCGAAGCCCCCATTGCGTTGCAGCGCATGGCGCAATCCGGCGACTTCGACACGCTGGTCGCCATCGGGGCGGTGATTCGCGGCGAAACCTATCACTTCGAGATCGTCTGCAACGAGAGTGCGCGCGGTTTGTCCGAAGTGGCGTTGCAGTTCGGAATTCCGGTCGGCAACGGAATCCTCACCTGCAACACCGAAGACGAAGCAAGAGCGAGACTGACCAAGGGCTACGAGGCCGTGCAGGCGGCGCTCGAGGTGGCGAATCTGTTCGACGATCTCGACGAAGCCTGAGGCGACGTAGCGTCCACGATTCGTCATGCGAACCGCAACCAACCATCGTCGCCGCGCGCGCGAGCTCGTGCTGCAGGGCCTTTATCAGCGCCAACTCTCGGGCAACGCCGACGACGCGATTCGCCTTCAGCTCGCCGAGCATGCGAAAGACGACGTCGATCGCGACTATCTGGCAGAGCTGTGGCGCGGCGTAACCGGCGAATTCGACGCGCTGGTGCAGTCGCTCGCGCCGCACGCAACGCGCGGCGTCGCGCAGCTATCGCCGGTCGAGCGCGCGATTCTTGCGATCGGCGCGTGGGAGTTGATTCATCGCGTCGACATCCCCTACAAGGTCGTCATCGACGAGGCGGTGGAGATCGCCAAGGACTATGGCGGCACCGACGGCTATCGTTTCGTCAACGGTGTCCTCGACAAGCTCGCCGCGCAGTCGCGTGCAGCGGAGATCGCGGCGCTGAAGAAGGAAGTCGGCGAGCCGCGCTCGTAGGGCAGCGGCGGCGAAAGGTCAGCACGTGTCGGTCGGCGAGTTCGATCTCATCCGGCGTCACTTCACTCGCCGCTCGCGCGACGAGGCGGTCGTGCTTGGCATTGGTGACGACGCTGCGATCGTCGCGGTCGCGCCGGGACTGGAGCTGGTGCTCGCGGTCGACATGATGGTCGAGGGGCGGCATTTCCTGCCCTCGGCGGATCCCGTCGCGCTCGGCCACAAGATTCTCGCGGTCAACCTTTCGGACATCGCAGCGATGGGCGCAACGCCGCGCTGGGCGCTGCTCGCCGGAGCGCTACCCGATGCCGATGATGCGTGGCTTGCGGCTTTCTCGCGCGGCTTGTTCGCGCTTGCAGATGCGCATCGAGTGTCGTTGATCGGCGGCGACACGACGCGAGGGCCACGCAATCTTTGTCTGACGATTGCCGGCGAAGTCCCGAGCGGGTGCGCGATCGCCCGCCACGGTGCAACAGTGGGCGACGACGTATGGGTTTCGGGATCGATCGGCGATGCAATGCTCGCGCTGGCGGGATTGCAGCAACGGTTGACGCTGGAAAGCCGCGAATTGCAACGCCTTTTGCAGCGCCTCGAGTTTCCTACGCCGCGCGTGGCGCTGGGTAGCGCGCTGCGTGGGGTCGCGAGTGCGATGATCGATGTATCCGACGGCCTCTGTGGCGATCTTTCACACATTCTCGAACAATCGAAGGTCGGGGCATCGATCGAGTTCGATGCAATTCCCCGCTCGCCCGCGTTGGATGCCGTGCTTCGAAGCGACCGGCGCGAGATCGCCGTTGCATGCCTTCTAGCCGGCGGCGACGATTACGAGCTTTGCTTCACGGCGCCGCCAACCGCGCGCGAGCAGATTGCACAAAGCGCGCGTGCTGTCGATGTTGCGGTCACCCGCATCGGCGTGATCAATGCAGCGAACGACCTGGTGGTGCGCGATGGTGACGGTCGCTCGCTCCCGATTCCTCCCTCTTTCGATCACTTCGCATGACGTGAGAAGCGAGCGCGAGGCAGTCATCGCGACAACCGAGCCGCGGCCCTCGCCAACGGCGCGTTTTTGCTTTTCGCATCCCGCTCATTGCATCGCGCTGGGCTTCGGCGCGGGACTTTCGCCGGTTGTGCCGGGCACGATTGGAACGTTCGTCGCGATTCCGCTTGCGCTGATTCTGTGGCGCACGACCAACGACGCTGGGTTCATCGTCGCTGTCATCGTATTGACCTTGATCGGCGTCTGGGCCGGGGCACGAACGAGTCGCGACCTTGGCGTCGACGATCACGGCTCCATCGTGATCGACGAGATTGCGGCGTTTCTCGCCATGCTGTACTTCGTCGAAGTTGGCATTTGGCACATCGCGTTCGCTTTCGTCTTGTTTCGCGCATTCGACATCGTCAAGCCGCCGCCGATTCGCTGGGTGGACGCGCACGTCAAAGGAGGCATCGGTGTCATGGCCGACGATTTTGTCGCAGCGGCGTTCGCGTTGCTCGTCCATGAGCTGGTCGTGGTTTTCGTGTCATGAGCTCGATCGTCGGAGCGTTGCAACCGGTCGATTCGCCGAGTCGGCGCATCGAGGAAGCAGGACTCAACAACATTCATACGCGGCGGCAACTGGTATACGACGGGTGGCTCTTGTTCCTGTCGCCGGGAAGCGCGAAACGCGCGCGGAGTGTGAATGCTTTCTTCGGCTCAACGCTAGCAGTCGACGAGAAGATCGCACATTGCGAGCGCATCTACACCGAGCGGGGGTTGCCGTTGTTGTTTCGCATCACGCCTTT
>DATLOI010000143.1:0-3048 GCA_035536295.1 Casimicrobiaceae bacterium | reverse complement strand
GAGCAGCTCGAGCTTGTTCTCGAGCGAAAGTTCGATATTGATGCGCTCGATCGCATCCGTGTACTCGCCCATCCTGGGCAGCGGGATGACGACGTCTTCGTTCAGCTTGAATGCGTTGGTGTGCTTCGATATCGCGGCGGTCTTGGCACGATCCAGCCAAAATTTCTTGCGCGCTTCCGCGCTGACTGCGACAAACCCCTCGCCACTTCTTGCATTGGCCATGCGCACAACTTCAGACGCCGCGCGCGCGACCGCCGCGTCATCGTCGCCGACGATATCGCCGAACAACGCCATCTTCGGCAAGATGCCGCGCTTTGACTTGGTTGTGTAGCCTACCGCACGCAGATAGCGATCGTCGAGGTGCTCAAGGCCGGCCAAAATCGCACCGCCCGGCCGTCGCGCGAGGTAATCGGTGATTTCGACAATCGACGGAATGGCTTCGTGTGCCTGCCCAAAAAATTCGAGACACACAGTGCGCACGCACGACGGCATCTTGTGGACGATCCAGCGTGCTGACGTGATCAGCCCGTCGCAGCCCTCCTTCTGAACGCCGGGTACGCCGCCGATAAATTTATCGGTCACGTCCTTGCCGAGTCCGACCTTTCGAAACTGCGCGCCTGCCACTGTCAATCGTTCGGTGCGCAACACCTTCGCTTTGTCCGCAGGCCGTGCGCCGTCCTTGTACGTCAGCTCAAACACCGCCTCTGGTGCATCGTGAATTTTGCCGAGGTTATGCCCGATGCGCTCGACTTCGAGCCAGTTGCCTTGGGGATCGACCATGCGCCACCACGCGAGGTTATCGACCGCCGTGCCCCATAACACTGCCTTTTTGCCACCGGCATTCATTGCGATGTTGCCGCCGACACACGATGCGTCGGCTGAGGTCGGATCTACCGCGAACACGTAGCCTGCGCGCTCGGCAGCTTCAGCAACTCTGCGCGTGACAACTCCAGCACCGGACAACAACGTCGGCACCAGCGCGCTAATACCGGGCAAAGCGCTCGACTCCACTTCGGACATGACTTCGAGCTTCTCGGTGTTGATCACAGCCGAGCGCGGTGTCAGCGGAATGACGCCACCCGTGTATCCCGTCGCGCCGCCGCGCGGGATGATGGTCAGGCCGAGCTCGATACAGTTGCGCACCAGGCCGGGAATTTCGTCCTCATTGTCGGGATGCAACACCACGAACGGATACTCGACACGCCAGTCAGTAGCGTCGGTCACGTGCGTGACACGTGCGTAGCCGTCAAAGCGCACGTTGTCATTGCGCGTATGGCGCGTGAGCAGGCGCCGTGCTTTTTTGCGCAGGTCCCAAGTCGCGCGGAATTCCTGCTCGAACGTCCTAACGGCTTCGCGCGCTGCGGTGATCAGTTGCCCAACCTTCGCGTCGCGCTCAACATCTTCGGGCTCCCGCCGCTTTTCAATTTCGCGCAGACGATGATGCAGCGCTTCGATCATCGCCGCGCGCCGCTTCGGGTTGTCGAGCAGATCGTCTTCCAGGTAAGGATTGCGGCGCACGACCCAGATGTCGCCCAGCACTTCGTACAACATGCGCGCTGAGCGACCGGTGCGGCGCTCACTGCGGAGCTCGTCCAGCACACGCCAGGATTCGGCACCGAGCAAACGAATGACAATCTCGCGATCCGAAAACGATGTGTAGTTGTACGGTATCTCGCGCAACCGAGACGGGCGATCGGCTTCGGATTGCGTGCGTACGGATTGAGGTGACAGCGGGGCGTTCATTCGTTGCCGAGTGTCGAACACTTGGCGCGCAAGTGTAGCGAGTCGTGATTGCGTTTAGACGACGAGAGTTTCTTCCTGCATTGCTGCGATCTGTTCGCGCAATTCGAGAATGCGGTCTTCCCAGTAGCGCTGCGTGTTGAACCAAGGAAAGGCAGCGGGAAACGCAGGATCGTCCCAGCGCCGCGCAATCCACGCCGAGTAGTGCAGCAGACGCAGCGTTCGCAGCGGCTCGATCAGCGTTAATTCACGTCGATCAAACTCGGCGAAGTCTTCGTAACCTTCGAGCAAGTCGGCGAGCCGCTCGGATTGCTCGCGACGTCCCGCACCGAGCAGCATCCAGAAATCCTGCACTGCCGGCCCCATGCGGCTATCGTCGAAGTCGACGAAGTGCGGTCCGACGTTACCGACTGAATCGGTCCACAGCACATTGCCTTCGTGACAGTCGCCATGCAGCCGTAACGAGTGATGCGCACCGCGGTCGTACTGAGCCGCGACCAGATCGAGCGCCTGCTGCGAGACGCCGTCATAGACGCGCTTCAGCTCGGGCGGCAGCCAGTCGCCTTCGAGCAGATAACGGCGCGGCTCGACACCGAACGTTGCGATATCGAGCGCCGGGCGGTCGGTGTACGACTTAATGCGCCCGACCGCATGGATGCGTCCTAAAAAGCGCCCGAGCCACTCACGCACGCTCGGGTCGTCCATGTTCGGTGCGCGCCCGCCCGCTCGCGCAAAAACGGCGAAGCGAAAACCCTCGAACGAGTGCAGCGTTTGGCCCGCAATCGAAAGCGCAGGAACGGCGGGTATCTCGCGCTCGGCCAACTCGGCAATGAACGCGTGCTCTTCGAGTATCTGCAAATCCGACCAGCGGCCTGGTCTATAAAACTTGACGACGACAAACGTTCCGTCTTCGAGGCCGACTTGGGACACGCGATTTTCGTAACTGTTCAGCGCTAGTTGACGGCCGTCGGTCGCGAGCCCGGTGCTGTCGATTGCATTCAGTATGGTGTCCGGGGTCAGCCCGGCGTACGGCGTCTGTTGCGGTTGCATCTCGGCATGGTACGCAGGCGTGATACTTTGTCCGTTCATAGAGGGGGAGCGAATGCCATGCCGGCTCAGGAATATCTGCGCCGAATTCTGACTGCGCGCGTGTACGACGTTGCGATCGAGTCGCCGCTGGAACTCGCGCCGGGTTTATCCGAGCGGCTAGGCAATCGGGTGCTGCTCAAGCGCGAGGACCTGCAACCGATCAAGAGCTTCAAGCTGCGGGGCGCGTACAACAAGATGGCGCAGCTGTCGCGCGAGCAA
>DATLOI010000142.1:0-8052 GCA_035536295.1 Casimicrobiaceae bacterium | reverse complement strand
CGCTGCCCTGGCCGGACGAGGCGAAACGCAGCGGCGTCTTCTTCGCGTGCTCGATGAAGCTCTTCACGTCGGTCGCCGGAACCGACGGATGCACGGTCAGCATGAATGGCGTCGACGCCACGTGCACGATCGGCGTGAAGTCCTTGTTCACGTCGTAGCCCAGCTTCGGATACAGCGCGGGGGCAACCGAATTCGAGTTCGAATGACCCATCAGCAGCGTGTACCCGTCGGGCTTCGCCTTCGCCACGAGGTCCGCGGCAATCGTGCCCGCGGCACCGGGCTTGTTCTCGACGATGAACGGCTGGCCGAGACGTTCCTGCAGCTTCTGGCCGATCAGGCGACCGAGCACGTCCGTGAATCCGCCGGGCGAGAACCCGACGACGATGCGCACCGGCTTGTCCGGATAACCCTGCGCGAATCCCGTCGCGGGAACCAGGCAGGCAAGTGCGAACAGACAGCACACGGCGCGGCGCGAGGGCAACATGATCTTCTCCTGATTCGCTGGGCGTATGCCGATTGTAATGCCGCAGTTCGCGCGGCTCGTCGGCTGCGGGCAGGATTCCTCGTCTACTCCAACGCCTTTCGTAGCTCCGCCTGCGCTTTCTTTGAAAGCTGACTTGGCCTTATCCCATTGAGTGAAGCGACCGTGTTTACGCGCCCCTTCAATTGCGCCTTCAGGGATCGGCCGGCGGCAGGTGCCGCGGGGGAAGTGCCCCGCCAGCGCAAGAGCGTGATGCGCGTTTTTGGCAGTGCGGATATCGAGAGCTCTTGCGCGGGCACTCTGACTGCGATCTCGTAGCTCGACACCTCGGTAATGTGGTGCCCTTCAAGTCCGGCGCGTCCGAAGGGATCGGGAAACGATCGCCACACGCCCGCATCGGGGATCGCACCGGCTGCGACGCGGCGCGAGCCGAGCGTCACTTCGTACACGAGTCCCGGAGGCAACGTCTCAACCGGCGCAAGCGGTCCCTCGACGAACTTCGCGCCAACGACCGAAAGTTCGCCGTTCTGCACGAGCACGCGCAGCCGCACATAGCCTTCGCTCGTCCGCTTCGTTGCGCGGCCGGCGGGTTTGGTTCGACGCGGCGGCTTCGGTGGTTCCTGCTCGGGATATCCGCTCTTCGGCATGCGTGTTTCCACCGTGCTCTTCGCGCGTCGGAATGGCGCCATCCGGTTGCGCGTTCCCGTGTCGCGCGCTGGCTCGTCGGCCATCAGCGCGATCCGGCCGCCGATGCGCAATGGCGCCAGTTCGCCCTCGCCCATGCGCGGAAGCTTCGCGTCTTCGACGACCGGCGGCGTGCCGCTCGTCATGCGCCGCGCGGACTGTCCTCTCTTCGCTGCGTTGCTTGCCATGGCATCACCTACCAGTTGCGACCGTATCGATAGTTGTGAATCCACCGATAGTAGATTCGCTGCAGCGACAACGTCGGGGTAGCGCGGATCATCCCGAACCAATCCTGGTTGTGGACGAACAGATCGCGCATTCCCGCAACGCCTTCGTAGTTGCAAACCTCGAAGCGATCTACCGCACCGAGATTCCACTCACCGACCCAGTTGGCCTTCCATGCGGCCGATAGCCCGGAGCCATTGGACACCATCGTCCCGAGATATTGCGTGGCCCAGTCCTGGTGGTTGTAGACGAAGAGATCGCGCCGCCCATCGCCCTTGATGTCTGCGAGCCAGTGGCGATCGTGGCGGCGCATCTGCCAGCCGGGCACGTTGCCGTCATAACGTTCGACGAGACACAAGCCGTAACCGAGCGAGCGGAACATGCCGAGGTAGGCAATCGACCAATCGTCGCCGTTGAACACGAAGAGATCAGCCTTACCGTCGCCATCGAAATCGCCGACGTGGTGCCGATCGTTCGCTCGCATCTGCCATCCCGGCAGCTTGTTGTCGTAGCGCCGCATCATCGATAGCGACGTGCCGTTCGAGCGCAGCATGCCAAGATAGGGAATGGACCAGTTCGCGCCGTTGAAGACCCACAGATCCTCGCGTCCTTCGCCGGAAAAATCGCCAACCATGTGACGGTCGGCGGGCCGCATCTGCCATCCCGGCATGTTGGCGTCGTAACGCTGCACGACATTGAATCCTGCACCTGACGAGCGCAGCATGCCGACGTAGGGAATCGCCCAATTGTTGCCGTTGAAGACGAACAAGTCCTTTCTGCCGTCGCCATCGAAGTCGGCGACGTAGAACTGATCGTTCAACTGGAACTGCCAGCCTGGCATCGCATCGTCGTAGCGCGCAATGAGCTTCAGTCCATTGTTCCCATCATCGACGAGCAGGCCCAGATACTCCATCACCCAATTGCTGCTGTTATAGACAACGACTTCATCCTTCCCGTCGTTATTGAAGTCGCCGATGAAAAATCGATCACCTGGTTGAAACTGCCAGGAGCCGGGCACGCGCTCCACCGCGCTGAACACGAGATCGAGCTGCGAGCCGTTCGAGCGAAACAGCATGATCGAGTTGCCGTTGTGCACGAGGAGATCGTCGCGGCCGTCGCCATTGAAATCGCCGGCATAGCACTTGAGAAAACTGTGACCGCTCACCGGATGCATGAGCGTCTTGAGCTCGGTGTAGCAGACGGGGCAATACGGCGGTGAATTGCCGCGCATCCGGCAGTTCACGACCGGACGATAGATGCCACTGTCGTTGTAGCGCGCGCCTTCGAACAAGCCGACGTCCTGATCATTGCTCCAGCCGGCTGGCGGCGTGCCTTGGTTGTATCCGGTGCAAAGGCCGGTGCCTGCGGTCGCATTGACGCCCGTCGGAATCGGCGTCGTCGGGTTGACGAATCGCTTCCACTTTAGAGTCGCGCGATTCGTGTTCTTCGTGAGATTGACCGAACCCGGCTCGGCACCGGTATACGTTCCGGGCTGACAGTACTCGTCGGCGAGCCCGCCGGTACCGTGACCGAACTCGTGCGCCATGACGGACCAACTCGAACCCAGTGTCACGATTTGGAATCCGCCGCCGCCGCAACCGCCAAAGCCTGCCTCGTTCAGGATGATCAGCACGAGGTCGTAGTCCGGCACCCAGGTATTGAGCGCGTTTTGCACGAGCGTTGACGTGTTCGCGCCGTTCTCGAGCCAGCAATGCGCCCACGAGCCGCTGTAGATGTAGCCCAGCGCCGTGTCTTTCAGCGTCGTGCTGACGATCGTGTCGTCGCTTCCATCGGATGGCGTGCCGTGCTCGTCGTAAACGCGCTGGCTCACGCCCGAATCGTTCGAGATCAGGTTGACCCGAAAGATGTTGAAGGCCTGCGCATCCTCGTAGAAATAGTCGTGGCCGAACACGCCATCGATCAGAAGCTCCTTCACCTTGTTGTTGTAATTCGTCTGATCGCCAGCGGCGAACCCATCGCCGAGCACCGCAATGTTCTTCTTCAGACCCGGCGGGCCAGCGTTGAGGATCTGCGTCATGCTATCTGGCATGGTTCACTCCTGATGCCGGTGCCGAGCGACGACAAACACGATGGAACCTCGGCGGAAACGAATCGGCTTGATCACGGCTCGGCAATGCTTAGCCAGGACTTACGTAACCATATCTGCGATTCGTCCTTCCATCTCCCTCCCGCTCATACGTTGCCTTAGCCACCGTCACACGATCTTCTTTCAATTCCGCGCGTCGATCGAACTTGTACAGCCGCGCAGAGTTATCGCCAAAGATCATCGCTTTCACACGACCATCCGCCGCACCAAGCGGCGCGAAGCCATGCTTGCGTTGCATGTCATCGGGAATCTCGAGACGTCGCAGCGCTTCGATCTGCCACTGCGGCGAGCCCGTCCACACTGCATCAGTCCCCCACACGACATGATCGGCTCCCAAGCCTTTCACAAGCTGCCCCATCATTGCCGCACATAACCGCGGCTCAGCAACGGTGCTTTGCGCGAAGATCTGGCCGAGATCGCCATACACATTCGTCACGCCATGGTTGGAAGGAATGTCAGCGAGATCCGTTACCCAATCGATGCGCCCGGTCTTATCGAACTGTTCGATCCCATCGCGATAAGCGCCGCCCGTGTAGCGAAATGCCGAGTGATAGATGATGAAATTGAGTTGCGGCCAGTCTTTCGCGGCCTTGCCAACGTCGCGTACATCCGCATACGGCAACAGATTCGGATACTGCGCACTCGTGGACGGCGGGAACAGACCCTTGTGCACGCAAACATTCACCAATCCGGCCTTCAATAGCTTTTCGTAGAACGGATACAGAAGCTTCTCGTCGTCCATCCGCCAGGGATGTCGCGCGAGCTGCTTGTTCGTGTTGTCGCCGACCGTGTAGCCCTTGAACGAATCGGGCTTCAAGACTTCGATGTCGCGCTCGACCTTCTCCATCCAACCGGGCGTACCGGGCATGAAGGTCGCGTGCGAGAACATTCGCCTCGATCCGGCCAGGCGATTTACTTTCGTTCGCGCGTCGGACTTCATCTCATTGGTGAGGAACCAGTCGCGCGGTTCCTCCGAGCCTGATCCGGAAATCAACGCTATCTTGGTGTCGCTGTCGAAAAAGACTTCCTTGAAGTAGTTCGCGAACTTCAAGTCGTCCAATGTCTGCGGCTTGTCCTTCAGCGCAGGATTCCAACCAGCCTTGCCGACGGCTTCGCGCGAGCGGACGAAGCCTTCGAGACGCGTGTCATCGCGCAGGAAATGCGTGTGCATGTCCATGATGAACTGATCGGCGAGCGCTTTCGCGCGCGCGTCGGCGAACTCGGGCGTGGCGGCTTCGGCAGCGCTCACATCGAACAGCGGACCATACACATCATTCATCGCGACGAACGCTGCGGCCATGCCGGAAGCGGTCTTGAAAAAGCGTCGCCGCGTCATGCCCTGATGTTTCGCAAGCTGTGCACCGAGCGCCTTGATGCGTGCTTCGACACGGCGCTGGTTCTCGGTCTGGGGGCCGGGGAGGAATTCGTCGCTCGAGACGAATTGTGTGGGAATCGGGGCGGGAAACGCGGACGTCTCGGCGGGCGACAGCGCGGCGATCTCGCGGGGATCGAGCAAGGACATGGCAACTCGTTTCGTCAGTGGCGCGCGACGATCAAAGCATATACCCGTCGCCTGCGATTTGGGTCGTCGGGGGTATGCTGTCGTTGTCGCGCGGGACTTGCCCCCCGCGGGATTCGCTGATCACGCTTGCGGTCGTCTACGCAAACGTGCAGCCTACTAACGATCAAACGAATCAGGAGGAGTAATGGCCACAAAAAAGCCGGCTCAGCAATCCGAATCGGGCGTGTATCGCGTCATCGACGTCATCGGGACAAGTCCCAATTCGTGGGAGGAGGCGGCGAGGAACGCCGTTGAAACCGCCGGTGGGTCGCTGCGCGACATGCGCATTGCCGAGGTTGCGCGGCTCGACGTGAAAATCGAAGGAGAGCGCGTGGTCGCGTTTCGCGCGCGATTGAAGCTGTCATTCAAATACGAGCCCGAGTAGCGCCGTTCGCGAGAACCGGCCCCCGTTCGTGGGCCGGTTGGCGCGCTCATGCGCGCCGCACTGGTATCGCTTCCCACAGTGTGCAACACTGCGCGCTTTCCTATCCAGCGTCGACTTGGCAAGCTTCGAGGGGAGCCACGAGTCGCCCCTCGAACGTCTATGCAGTCGCACCCCCGGTCCGCTCCTCGTCGCGCGATTGCGGCGTTCGCATTTCTCCTGCTCGCAGCGCCGGCGCGCGCCGTCGACATGATCGAGTACTACCACGCAGGGCTCGATCACTATTTCATTACTCGCTTTGCGAACGAGATTCAGGACCTCGATTCCGGCACGCTGCGCGGCTGGGTGCGCACCGGACAGTCGATCCAGGTATTCGACGCAGGCGATTCGCGTCTCGCGGGTAGTCTTCCCGTGTGCCGGTTCTATGGCAATCCTGCGCGCGGTCTCGACTCGCATTTCTATTCGCTGCCGGCGGAGTGCGCCGAAGTCAAGGTGCGCTTCGGTGCCGATTGGCTGCTCGAGTCCGACGATGTGATGCGCGTTCATCCGGTCGATGGCACAGGACAATGCCCCGCGAATACCAAGCCCGTCTACCGTCTGTGGAACCAACGCCGCGACGTCAATCACCGCTATACGACCGATGCAACGGTCGTCGATGCGATGCTGGCGAAAGGCTACCGTCTCGAAGGCATCGGCTCGCCGCGCCCGGTCGTTTTCTGCGCAGCGAATATTGCGAGTGCCTCGCAAGCGCCTGCATGCACGGTCGCGGCAAGCAGCACGTCACTCGTGCTCGGCGCGGCGCTTTCGTTGAGTGCGAACTGCAATGGCGCGCCCACGCGCTATGAATGGTTGCAATGCTCGGCGTTGACGCCGGATGCGTGCATCGCGCTCAGTGAATGTGCAAGTGCCACGACCTCGTGCGCCCCCGTCGGCCGTCAGCAAGGCTCTGTTTTGTACACGCTCCGCGCGAGCAACGGCGGGGGAACAGGTCGAGCGAGCGTCAGCGTAACGTGGCTGCCGGCAAACACACTTCCCTCATCTTGCGCGTTGACGGCGTCCAGCACGTCATTGGCAGTCAACTCCACTCTGACGTTAACGGCTTCCTGCACGAACGGGCCCACCGCATACACGTGGACGGGATGCACGAGCAGCACAAGTGTCTGCACGATCAGCGAATCGACGGTCGGCGCTCGCACCTATGCGGTGAGCGCGCGCAACGCGGCTGGCGCTGGAACGCCTGCGTCGGTCATCGTTGCCTGGCAGGCGCCGGTAACATCTCTGCCGGTGTGCACGCTAACGGCGAGTCCGACGAGCCCGTTCGCCGGCAGCTTCGCGACGCTGACTGCAAATTGCTCGCAGACACCGACGTCGTACAGCTTTGTCAATTGCTCCGAGGTCAGCGGCAACACCTGTCGCGCATCGAATGCGTCGACGGGACCTGTGACGTATTCGGTGACTGCATCGAATTCACTCGGCACGAGCGCGCCGGCGTCGATCACGCTCAACTGGGAGAACCCGCCGCCTGGAGGAGCCGATCTTTGCGGCGGTTATTCCCAGGTCAAGCGCTTTGATCTCATCTGGGGTGGGCACATCAATACGAACGACCCTGGCGGCGGATTCAAGGCGGATGGCGTGCTGGTGCTTCGTCTGGTCGTGCCGCCGAACGCGACGGGCACTTCGATTCCGGGAGTCGTAAGCGCGGTCGAGTTCGCCGGCGATGTGGTGCCGCGCATCATGTCGCTTTCGACATCCGCGTGCGACTTCCGCGGGTTCGTGCCAGGCGTCTTTCCGACCCCCGATCCGACCGGCGCCACGAGACCGATGGCGTGGGGCTTCGGCGTCGCCCCGAATACGCAATTCGGGCTCGTGGGAATGGCGGTCAGCGCGCCGAAGCTGGCTCCCGGTCAGGTTTACTACGTCAACATTCGCAATCGGGAATACAGCAACGGTCAGCTCACCTGTGCAGCCGAGGAGTGCAACATGCGAATCACGGTGAGGGAACCCCAGTGATCAGGGACTGAACCGGCCCTAGTTGACCGGCATCACTTGACCGGCGCTAGCGCGGTGTCGCACAAGCCCAGCACACGTTCGAGTTGCGGACACGCGCGGGCCGGGGGCGGTGGTGCGGCCGTCGGCGCTGCTCGGGGCGCCGAGCACGTCGACAGTTCGCGGGATGTGGGCGGATAGTAGAACCATCCGCGGCCAAGGTCGGGTTGCGAGATCGACACTTCGCGCCATTTCGGATGCCCTTTCTGCTGCAATGTCGGAAAGTTCTCGCATAGCGCACGCGCGAAGCGAACGAGCGAGTTGCGCGTTCGCTTGAGATCGTAGTCGTAGGTCACGAGCATGGCCTTGACGGCGAGCGAAGGCAGATCTTCCGTCAACAGATTCGGATAGTTCGTTGCGAGCACGTTCGCGCGGAAATAAGTCTTGAGCGCGTTCTGGCTCGTTGGATGGGCGGCATCGAATTTCAAAAGCCTGATCGCCTCCTTCGCCTCGGGCCTCATGTCAGCGAGAAGCTTTGCCGGCTGACCGGCGATCACGGCGACGACGTCGATGCTCTTCTCGCTAATGAGCTTGATCAATGCATCCTCGTTGCTGAGGAAGCTGGC
>DATLOI010000141.1:0-2187 GCA_035536295.1 Casimicrobiaceae bacterium | reverse complement strand
CCAAGCAGGCGCAGCAGCTGGTCGACCGATTGCGCGCGCCGGTACCCGATCGGCAGACATTTTCCGCGGGCATCGCGACGTGGGACGGCCGCGAAAGCGCCACCGAAGTCTTCCAGCGTGCCGACGCTGCACTCTTACAGGCAAAAAAAGCAGGCCGCAATCGAACAATGGTCGCCGGCGAAGAACCGCAGGTGACTTTGCCTTTAATGGTGGTTGCTTAATCAATCAAAGCGCGATCCAATCGTCGCCGGCTTGGTTAACATCGGCGGATGTCAGGCCAGCGCATCCTTGTGGTCGAAGATGAACCGGCGATCGCCGATACGATCGTTTATGCGCTCTCCACCGACGGCTTCGAGCCGCTCTGGTGCGCTACCGGTGGCGACGCGCTTGCCGCAGTGCGCGCCGGCGCGTTCGCGCTCGCGGTGCTCGACGTCGGCTTGCCCGACATCAACGGCTTCGAGCTCTTCAAACAGTTGCAGCAGATCGGCGCCGGATTGCCGGCGATTTTTCTAACCGCGCGCTCGAGCGAAATCGACAAGGTGGTGGGGCTCGAGCTTGGCGCCGATGATTACATCGCCAAGCCGTTTTCTCCGCGCGAGCTCGTCGCGCGCGTGCGCACGGTACTGCGCCGCGTCCAGCGCGCCGGGGCGAGCGGACCGCCACCATTGTCGCCCGCGGGCTTCGACATCGATGACGAGCGCAAGACGATCCGCCTGCACGGCCACGCACTGGATCTGTCGCGCACCGAATATCGTTTGCTGAAAGTGCTGATCGAGCGTCCCGGCCGCGTGTTTTCGCGCGACGAGCTCATGGAGCGCGCATGGGACGACCCGGCGTCGGCCTTCGATCGCACTGTTGACGCGCATGTCAAGGCGTTGCGAGCGAAGCTGCGCGAGGCGGCGCCCGACGATGATCCGATCGTCACTCACCGAGGCTTGGGATATTCGCTCCGCGATCGCTAGCGGGTGACGCTTGTCCAAACGCACACGTATTCTGCTTGGCATCGTTGCCGTCTACATCGGCGCGGTTGCATTCCTGCTGTATCGGATCAGCCTCGATATCGATCCGCGCTACCGCGAGTCCGCCGAGGAGTCGCTGGTCGACACCGCCAACGTTCTGGCGACGCTGCTCGAACGCCAGGCGTACAACGGCGTCATTCAGACCGACGAGTTGGAGCGCACGCTGCAGCACGTTGCCAAACGTCCATTGAACGCAAAAATATTTGCTATCGAGAAAACGGCGGTCGTGCTGCACGTGTACGTAACCGACGGCAACGGCATCGTGCTGTATGGCTCCGAAGGCCGCGACATCGGCAAGAGCTATGTCGAATGGATCGACGTGCGGCGCACGCTGGCGGGCGACTATGGCGCACGCACGACGCTCGCCGAGCCGGGCGATCCAGCGTCGGCGGTGATGTACGTCGGCGCCGCGATTCGCGAGCGCGCAACGCCGCAGGGCCCGGACCAGATCGTTGGCATGTTAAGCGTCGGCAAACCGATCGCTGCGTTTTCGCCATTCGTTGCGAATGCGCGCCAGAATCTGCTGGCGGCCGGCGCATTGTCGGCCGGCGCGTTCGCGCTGCTGCTGTTGATTGTCACTGTCTGGCTGGTTCGCCCGTTTGGGCTCGTGACGGATCTGTGGCGCGCGGTGCGATCCAAGCGCGGCGGCGCGGGCCGCGTGCTGAATCCGTTTCGCGTCGCGTTCGCCGACATTCGCGACGCCTTGACCGGCAAAAGCTACGTCGAGGATTACGTCGCCACTCTGACGCACGAGATAAAGAGCCCTCTGGCTGCGATTCGCGGCGCCGCCGAGCTGCTGCGTGAGCCGCTGCCGGAAAACGCGCGCGTGCGCTTTACCGACAACATCGAAGAGCAGGTCGCACGCGCGCAGGACATGGTCGACCGGATGCTCGAATTGTCGAGTTTGGAGCGCCGCGCGATTGTTGCGCAGCACGAGCGCTTGAGCGTCGCCGCTCTCGCCGACGCGGTGCGCACGGAGCTGGCGCCGGTGGCCGCGCAGCGCGGTGTCGAGCTGTTCATCGACGTCGACCCTGCGCTCGAAGTCAGTGGCGACCGATTTCTGTTGCAGCGCGCACTGTCGAACCTAGTCAGCAATGCCATCGACTTTGCGCCAGCGGAAACCGCGGTGACGGTCGATGCGCACCCAACGCGCGATCGCATTGAGATC
>DATLOI010000140.1:0-9596 GCA_035536295.1 Casimicrobiaceae bacterium | reverse complement strand
AGGGCGGGCAGGAAGTGATCGTCGGTGCGGTCACCGATCCGTCGTTCGGCAAGCTCGTCGCGTTCGGATTGGGCGGCGTGCTGGTCGAAGTGATGAAGGACATCACGTTCCGCCTGGCGCCCGCGACGCGCGAGGACGCGTTGTCGATGCTCGACAGCATCGCCGCAGCGGAGATGCTCAAAGGTGTGCGCGGCGCGCCACCGGTGCACCGCGATGCACTCGCGAAGCTGATCGTCGGCGTCTCGCAGCTCGTCTCGGATTTTCCCGAGATCGCCGAGATGGATTTGAATCCGGTATTCGCCACACCCAACGGCGCGACCGCCGCCGACGTGCGCATCGTGCTCGACTTCGAGCCCGCGCCAGCACGCTATCGCCCGAAGCACGAGGACATCGTGCGCGACATGAATCGCATCATGAAGCCCGATGCCGTGGCGGTGATCGGCGCTTCAGCGGAAGAAGGGAAGATCGGCAACTCGGTGATGAAAAACCTGATCAACGGCGGCTATGAGGGAAAGATCTATCCGATCAATCCCTCCGCCGACGAGATCATGGGGCGCAAGGCGTACAAGAGCGTCAAGGATGTCCCCGGCGACATCGACGTCGCCGTGTTTGCGATTCCGGCGAAGTTCGTCGCAGCCGCGCTGACCGAAGTCGGTGAAAAGAAAATTCCCGGCGCCGTATTGATCCCATCCGGTTTTGCCGAGACGGGCAACGTCGAAGGGCAAAAGGAGATTCAGGAAATCGGCCGCAAGTACGGCGTGCGGTTGATGGGACCGAACATCTACGGGTTCTACTACACGTGGAAGAACCTTTGCGCGACGTTCTGCACCGCGTACGACGTGAAAGGCCACGCCGCGCTCTCGTCGCAATCCGGCGGCATCGGCATGGCTATCATCGGCTTCTCGCGCTCGGCGAAGATGGGTGTGTCGGCGATCGTCGGCCTGGGCAACAAGTCGGACATCGACGAAGACGATCTGTTGACGTTCTTCGAGCAGGACGACAACACCAAGATCATCGCGCAGCATTGCGAGGATTTGAAGGACGGCCGCGCGTTTGCCGAAGTGGCGAAGCGGGTCTCGAAGAAAAAGCCGGTCGTCGTGCTGAAAGCGGGGCGCACGAGCATGGGCGCGCGCGCGGCGAGCTCGCACACGGGTGCGCTTGCCGGCAATGACAAGATCTACGACGACGTGTTCAAGCAGTCCGGCGTGATTCGGGCGAAAGCGCTGCGCGAGTTGCTCGAATTCGCGCGTGCGATTCCAGTGCTGCCGACGCCCAAAGGCGAGAACGTCGTGATTATTACCGGCGCAGGCGGTTCTGGCGTATTGCTATCGGACGCGTGCGTCGACAACGGCTTGAAGCTGATGGCGATGCCGCAGGATCTCGATCAGGCGTTCCGCAAATTCATCCCGCCGTTTGGTGCCGCCGGCAATCCGGTCGACATCACAGGCGGCGAGCCGCCGAAGACTTACCAGAATACGATCCGGCTCGGCCTCGAGGACCCCCGCATTCACTCGCTGATCCTCGGTTACTGGCACACGATCGTCACCCCGCCGATGGTATTCGCGAAACTCGTGAGCGAAGTCGTTGCCGAATTCAAGGCGAAAGGCATCGAGAAGCCGATCGTGGCATCGCTGGCGGGTGACGTTCAGGTCGAGGAAGCCGCCGAGTATCTGTTCGATCACGGCATTCCGGCGTATCCCTATTCGACCGAGATGCCGGTGCAAGTGCTGGGCGCGAAATACCAGTGGGCCCGCGGTGCGGGGCTCGTAGGCTGAGTTTTCGAGTCGCTCGTCGGGGACCCGGCCGCAAGAAAGCCGGTTCGAGCGTTGGAGAGAAGAATCGAACCCTTAGGAGGAATCATGCATTGCAAAACTTTGAAGCGGGTCGTGTTTGCGGCCCTGGTAGCTGCGGTCGCACCGATCGCGGCTTTCGCCGCGTGGGAACCAACCAAGCCGGTCGAATTCGTCGTCCCGGCAGGCACCGGCGGCGGCGCCGATCAAATGGCGCGCTTTCTGCAAGGCGTCGTTGCCAAGCACAACTTGATGAAGCAGCCGCTGATCGTCGTCAACAAGTCGGGCGGCGCGGGTGCCGAAGGCTTTCTCGAAGTAAAGGGCGCGAAAAGCGATCCGCACAAGATCATCATCACGCTTTCGAACTTGTTCACGACACCCCTTGCGACCGGCGTGCCGTTCAACTGGAAGGACCTGACGCCGGTGTCGATGCTGGCGCTCGACGAGTTCGTGCTGTGGGTCAATTCGGAATCGCCGTACAAGACCGCGCAGGAATACATCGCTGCGCTCAAAGGTGCGGACAACGGCAAGTTCAAGATGGCGGGGACGGGGTCGAAGCAGGAAGACCAGATCATCACCGTCGCGCTCGAGAAAGCGGTCGGCAAGAAGTTCGTCTACGTGCCGTTCAAGGGTGGCGGCGATGTCGCCGTGCAACTCGTCGGCAAGCACGTCGATTCGACGGTGAACAATCCGATCGAAGCGATCGCGCATTGGCGCTCGGGTGCTTTGCGGCCGCTATGTGTTTTCGACTCGAAGCCGATGCCGTATCCGACCAAGGTCACGTCGACGATGTCATGGCAGGACGTTCCCACCTGCAAGTCGCAGGGACTCGACGTCGAGTATCTGATGCTGCGCGGGATCTTCATGCCGCCTGGCGTCACGCCCGAGCAGGTCGGGTTCTACGTCGATCTCTTTAAGAAGGTGAGAGCGCTACCCGAGTGGAAGAAGTACACGGAGGATGCAGCTTTCAACGACACGTTCATGTCGGGCAAGGAATACGTCGACTGGGTGCAGAAAGCCGAGGTACGTCATCGCGACCTGATGCAGGAAGCAGGCTTTCTCGCGAAGTAATCGATGGATCATCCGTCCACCGACGAGGCCGCCGCCACCGGCGGCCTCGAAACACGCTGGGTCGAGCTTGTTTTCGCCGTTCTTCTGTTTATCGGCGGAAGCGTCGTCGTTTGGGATAGTTCGAGGATCGGGGCGCAGTGGGGCAGTGACGGACCGCAGGCCGGCTATTTTCCCTGGCTGACCGGCAGCGCGCTGTTGCTGAGCGGACTGTGGATTGCTGCGATCACGCTGTTCAGGTGGAAGCGCCTCGAAGGCGACGTTTTCGTCAGTTGGGCGCGCTTGAAGCCCGTCCTTGCGATGCTGCTGCCGACGATCGCGTACGTCGTGCTGATTCATCTCCTCGGCATTTACGTCGCGTCGGCGATCTACATCGGTGCGTTCATGATCTGGCAAGGGAAATATCGCGGGATCAATGCCGCGATCGTTGCGATCGCGGTGCCTATCGTGGTGTTCTGCTTGTTCGAACTGTGGTTCAGGGTCCCGCTGCCCAAGGGACCGCTCGAGCGAATGCTCGGCTACTAGGTGAGCGTCTAGATGGAAGACATCGGCAACCTGATGCAAGGCTTCGCCGTAGCGCTCACCTGGCAGAACCTGCTGTTCATGCTGGTCGGGATTCTGCTCGGCGTTTTGATCGGCGTTCTGCCGGGTCTTGGGGGCGCGAACGGCGTCGCAATTCTCTTGCCGCTCACGTTCTCGATGTCACCGACCTCCGCGATCATCATGCTGTCGTGCATTTATTGGGGTGCGCTGTTCGGTGGAGCGATCACGTCGATCCTGTTCAATATTCCAGGTGAGCCCTGGTCGGTCGCCACTACGTTCGACGGCTATCCGATGGCGCAGCAGGGTCGCGCAGGCGAAGCGATGGCGGCGGCGTTCACGTCGTCGTTCGTCGGTGCGCTGTTCGCTGTGATCATGATCACGTTTCTCGCGCCGCTTGTCGCGCGCTTTGCCTTGAAGTTCGGGCCGCCCGAGTATTTCGCCGTGCAGTTTCTGACATTCGCGAGCTTCGTCGGAATGAGTCGAGAGCCGCCGGTCAAGACGATCGCAGCGATGATGTTGGGCTTCGCACTGGCCGCGGTCGGTCTGGACACCGTGACGGGGCAGCTACGCTTGACGTTCGGCCGCACCGAATTCCTGCAGGGCTTCGACTTCCTGATCGCGGTCATCGGCCTGTTTGGACTCGGCGAGATCCTGCTGACGATGGAGGAGGGCCTCGCATTCAAGGGCGTGAAGGGCCGCATCAACGCGAAAGTCGTTTTCGAGACATGGAAGAAGCTTCCGCGTTACTGGTTCACGTCGCTTCGCGCGTGCCTGATCGGCGCATGGATGGGAATTACACCCGGCGGTGCGACACCCGCGTCGTTCATGAGCTACGGAATGGCGCGCCGGTTTTCCAAAGGAAAAGACACGTTCGGGAAGGGCAACATCGAGGGCGTCATCGCGCCCGAGACGGCTGCGCATGCAGCGGGAACCAGTGCGTTGCTTCCGATGCTGACGCTCGGCATCCCCGGCTCGCCGACTGCGGCCGTGCTGCTCGGCGGATTGCTGATCTGGGGATTGCAGCCGGGTCCGCTGTTGTTCGTCGAGAAAAAGGAATTCGTGTGGGGGCTGATCGCGAGCATGTATCTCGGCAACATCGTCGGCCTTCTGATCGTGCTGACGACAGTGCCCTGGTGGGCGGCCATCTTGCGCATTCCATTCGCGATCATCGCGCCGGTCATCGTCGTCATTTGCGCAATCGGCGCGTATACGGTGCACAACAGCATGTTCGACGTGAGCATGATGCTGGTGTTCGGCGTCGTCGGCTACTTCTTCAAGAAACTCAAGTATCCGCTCGCGCCGCTGGTGCTGGCACTCGTGCTCGGTGACATGGCCGAAACGTCGTTCCGGCAGTCGATGCTGTTGTCCGCCGGCAACCTGTCGATCTTCTGGGCGAACGGGCTCGTGGGCTCGATCATGGGGCTCGCGCTTTTGCTCCTGTGCTGGCCGCTCGTGTCGCTGACCGTTGATGCGTGGAAGCGGCGGCAACTGTTGCGCGCCGGCGATGCGCGCGGCGTGACCAAACCATCCTGATCGGCGAGCCCGCATGACCGGCACGGCGATCGTCGATACCTCGCGGCTTAGAGGACGGAAGGGATTGCGAGCGACGGCGAAGGGTCGTCCGGTCGATCCGGTTGCGCTTGCCGAAGTTCAATCGTTGCTGGTTGACTCGCCGCGCCGGCGCGATCTACTGATCGAGCATCTGCATCGCATCCAGGATCGCTTCGGGTGCCTGTCGGCGGCGCATCTCGTCGCGCTCGCGCAGGAGATGCGCCTTGCGATGGCCGAGGTCTACGAGGTCGCGACGTTCTATCACCATTTCGATGTCGTGCGGGATGACGAGCCGAAGCCGCCGGCGGTGACGGTGCGCGTGTGCGAGACGCTGTCGTGCGCGATGGCGGGGTCGCACGCGTTGCTTCGTTCGCTCGAAGACCTCGCGATGCCGGGCGTTCGCATCTTGAGTGCGCCGTGCGTCGGTCGTTGCGAGCACGCGCCCGTTGCGGTCGTCGGTCGCAATCCGATCGACGCTGCCAATGTCGAATCGGTGGTGGATGCTGCGCGCGAGAAGCGAATCGAGCCGATGGCGGCGCGCGCGATCGATTACGCAGCGTATCGGCGTGACGGCGGCTATCGAACATTGATTGATTGCGTCGAGGGCAAGCGCGCGGTCGATGCGGTGGTCATCGAGCTCGAGAGCTCTGCGTTGCGCGGATTGGGCGGCGCGGGATTTCCCGCCGGCCGCAAATGGAAGATCGTGCGCGCCGAGCCTGCGCCGAGGCTGATGGCCGTCAACATCGATGAAGGCGAGCCGGGCACGTTCAAGGATCGCTTTTATCTCGAGCGCGATCCACATCGCTTTTTGGAAGGCATGCTGATTGCCGCGTGGGCGGTCGACATCGCCGAGGCATACATCTACCTTCGCGACGAATACGCGGCTTGTCGTGAACTGCTGACGCACGAGATTGCTGCGCTCGAACGCGACCCGCCGTGCGCGTTACCGAGAATTCATTTGCGGCGCGGCGCGGGCGCGTACATCTGCGGCGAAGAATCCGCGATGATCGAATCGATCGAAGGCAAGCGCGGCGAGCCGCGGCTGCGACCGCCTTATGTCGCGCAAGTGGGCTTGTTCGGGCGTCCGACGCTCGAGCACAACATGGAAACGCTGTACTGGATTCGCGACATCCTCGAAAAAGGCGGCGCGTGGTTCGCGTCGCAAGGTCGTCACGGCCGCAAGGGACTGCGTTCGTTCTCGGTATCGGGACGCGTCAACAACCCCGGCGTGCACCTCGCACCGGCAGGAATCACGTTGCGTGAGCTGATCGATGAATTCTGCGGCGGGATGCAAGCGGGACACGAGCTATATGCGTATCTGCCGGGAGGTGCGTCTGGCGGGATTCTCCCTGCGTCGTTGGCCGACGTGCCACTCGATTTCGACACGCTGCAGCCGCATGGTTGCTTCATCGGATCGGCAGCGATCGTCGTCATGTCGCAGCACGATCGCGCGCGCGATGCGGCCGTCAATCTGATGCAGTTCTTTGCCGAAGAGTCGTGCGGACAGTGCACACCCTGTCGCGTCGGCACCGAAAAAGCGGTGATGCTGATGTCGCAGGAGCGTTGGGACCAGCCTTTGCTCGCCGAGTTGTCGCAGGCCATGATGGACGCATCGATTTGCGGCCTCGGGCAAGCGGCCCCGAATCCAATCGCGTGCGTCGTCAAGTATTTTCCTCACGAGCTCGCGTGATGCGATGAACGCACCGCACGAAGCCGTCGTCGACCAGATTGCGTTTCGCCTGAACGGCGTCGACGTAAGCGCCGCGCCTGGCGAGACGATCATCGAGGTCGCCGATCGATTGGGGGTGTCGATTCCGCGGCTTTGCCACAAGCCGGGAATGCGACCCGACGGCAACTGTCGCGCGTGCATGGTCGAGATCAAGGGCGAGCGCGTGCTCGCGCCCTCTTGCTGTCGTCAACCTGCAAGTGGAATGGAAGTGACGAGCAACAGCGATCGCGCCGTGCATTCGCAGCGCATCGTCGTCGAATTGCTCGCCTCGGACATTCCCGAGCGGGTCTACAAGCTCGACTCCGAGCTGGACCTGTGGCGATGCACGCTGGGCGTCGGACGTGCGCGATTTCCCATGCGTTCACAACCGCCGAGCGATGTCTCGCATCCGGCGATGGCGGTCAATCTCGACGCCTGCATTCAATGCACGCGCTGCGTGCGCGCGTGTCGCGAAGAGCAGGTCAACGACGTCATCGGTTACGCCTATCGAGGATCGAAATCGGCGATCGTGTTCGATCTGGACGATCCGATGGGCGAATCGACCTGTGTCGCCTGCGGCGAATGCGTTCAGGCGTGCCCGACCGGTGCGTTGGCACCCGCGCACGACGCCTATCTCGTTCCTGTCGACAAGAAAGTGGCGTCGGTGTGTCCCTATTGCGGTGTGGGTTGCCAGCTCACCTACCACGTCGCCGACAATTCGATCGTGCGAGTCGACGGCCGCGACGGCCTCGCGAATCACGAGCGCCTATGTGTCAAAGGACGCTTCGGCTTCGATTACGTGTCGCATTCGCATCGCTTGACGCGTCCGCTGATTCGTCGAAGCGACGTGCCGAAGACGGCGGACTTCACCGCCGATCCCGCGAATCCGCTTGCGGTGTTTCGCGAAGCCTCGTGGGACGAAGCGATGTCGGTGGCAAGCGGTGCGTTGCGAGACATTCGCGACACGCGCGGGCCGCGCGCGCTCGCGGGATTCGGCTCCGCGAAGGGCAGCAACGAGGAAGCGTATCTGTTCCAGAAGCTCGTGCGCACCGGCTTCGGTTCGAACAACGTCGACCATTGCACGCGCCTTTGTCATGCGTCGAGCGTCGCCGCGTTGCTCGAAGGCATCGGCTCGGGGGCCATGTCGAATCCGGTGATGGACGTGTTGCTAGCCGATGTCGTGCTGTTGATCGGCGCCAATCCCACGGTCAATCACCCTGTCGCGGCGACGTGGATCAAGAATGCGGTGAAGCGCGGCACGCGTCTCATCGTCGCCGATCCGCGTCGAGGTGACCTTGCGCGCCACGCGACGCACTATTTGCAATTCAAGCCCGACACCGACGTCGCGCTACTGAACGCGATGATGCACACCATCGTCGACGAGGGGTTGGTCAACCGTGCGTTTGTCGACGATCGCACCAGCGGCTACGACGAGATCGCGCGCAACGTTGCGAGCTTCAGCCCCGAGGTGATGGCGGAGGTGTGTGGCGTTCCGGCCGAGACGATTCGCGAAGTCGCGCGCATGTACGCAACCTCGCGCGGCTCGATGATTCTGTGGGGGATGGGCATCTCGCAACACGTGCACGGCACCGACAATGCACGTTGCCTGATCGCGTTATGCATGCTGACAGGCCAGGTTGGTCGTCCGGGAACGGGTTTGCATCCGCTGCGCGGACAGAACAATGTGCAGGGCGCATCCGACGCTGGCTTGATTCCGATGGTGTATCCGGACTATCAGCGAGTCGATAACTCGGAGGTGATCAATCGCTTCGCGTCGCTGTGGAACACGACCGCGCTTGATCCGAAGCCCGGACTGACCGTCGTCGAGATCATGGACGCCGTGCATGCCGGAGAGATCCGCGGTATGTACATCATGGGCGAGAACCCGGCGATGTCCGATCCGGATGCGGGACACGCGCGTGAAGCGCTTGCGAAGCTCGACATGTTAGTCGTGCAGGATATTTTCCTGACTGAAACGGCATATCTCGCCGACGTGGTGCTGCCGGCTTCCGCGTTTCCCGAGAAGACCGGCACATTCACGAACACCGACCGGCTCGTGCAGATTGGACGTCAGGCGCTCGATCCGCCCGGTGAAGCGCGACAGGATTTGTCGATCATCATCGACATGGGTCGCCGTCTTGGTTGCGATTGGCATTACGAGCATCCGCGTGACGTGTTCAACGAGATGCGACAAGCGATGCCGTCGATCGCGGGGATCACCTGGGAGCGACTCGAGGCCGAGCACGCGGTCACCTATCCGTGCGAGCGCGAAGGCGATCCTGGTCAGCGAGTTGTGTTCACTGATAACTTTCCCACAGCAAGCGGCAAGGCGAAGCTGGTCGCTGCGAAATTGATATCGGCCGACGAGAAACCGGATGAGCAGTATCCGTTCGTGTTGATCACCGGTCGACAATTGGAGCACTGGCACACCGGCAGCATGACGCGGCGCACGGAAGTGCTCGACGCGATCGAGCCACATCCGGTAGCGTCGGTGAATCCACGCGATCTCGCGGAGCTCGGCGCTGCCGCGGGCGAACCGATCACCGTCGAATCACGGCGTGGGAAGGTGTCGCTGTTTGCACGTGCCGACGAAGGCACACCGCGCGGCGCGATTTTCTTGCCGTTCTGCTTTCACGAGGCGGCGGCGAATCTCTTGACCAATCCGGTGCTCGATCCGTTCGGCAAGATTCCCGAATTCAAGTATTGCGCGGTGCGCGTGACGGCAGGCGGTCCGGCGCACGATCGATTCGGTTACGGCGCGATGCAGGAGAATGTGCTCGCCGGTGGCGGGCAGGTGCCGCGATAGATCGCGTTCGCGTCTAGGCGCTGAACGCCTTCCACCACATGAAGGCGCCGAGCACGAACAGCATGCACGCGAAGGCGCGGCGTAATTTGTCGCTCGACCACGAGTGTGCGACGCGTGCGCCAACCGGCGC
>DATLOI010000139.1:0-11031 GCA_035536295.1 Casimicrobiaceae bacterium | reverse complement strand
TAGTGTTTCAAATTGTTACTCGCCCTGAAGGCCCTTGAAGACCGCACTCGTGGCACGGAAACTGCGTCTTGTTCGCTGGTCCGTGATGTCCGTCGAAGGTAGAATTGAACCTGCATCCGCCGACGTGATTCGCGGCGGAGCCATCGCCCGGCGCGGCCGGCCGGGTCATTCACCGGCCGCAAGGAGCATCGCTTGAACAACCTGGTCAAGAACATCGGCATCTGGCTCGTGATCGGCCTCGTCGTCCTGACGGTGGTCAAGCAGTTCGACGCGCGCCAGGGCGGCAAGGATTCCGTGTCCTACTCGGAATTCATCGAGTCGGCCAGGAACGGAAAGGTCGAGTCCGCCAGCGTCGAGGGCCGCACGATCAAGTGGGTGTCGACCGACAAGAAGCGCTATGTGACCTACAGCCCGGGCGACATCTGGATGGTCGGCGACCTGGTCAAGTACGGCGTCAAGGTCGAAGCCAAGCCGGACGAGGAGCAGAGCTTCCTCGCGCAGATCTTCATCTCGTGGTTCCCGATGCTGCTTCTGATCGGCGTGTGGATCTTTTTCATGCGTCAGATGCAAGGCGGCGGACGCGGCGGTGCGTTCAGCTTCGGCAAGAGCAAGGCGCGCATGCTCGACGAGTCGAACAACACGGTTACGTTCGCCGACGTCGCGGGCTGCGACGAAGCAAAGGAAGAAGTCGCGGAGTTGGTCGAATTCCTGCGTGATCCCTCGAAATTTCAGAAGCTCGGCGGTCGCATTCCGCGTGGCGTGCTGATGGTGGGATCGCCCGGCACCGGCAAGACGCTCCTCGCCAAGGCGATCGCAGGTGAAGCGAAAGTCCCGTTCTTCTCGATCTCCGGCTCCGACTTCGTCGAGATGTTCGTGGGCGTCGGTGCGGCGCGCGTGCGCGACATGTTCGAGCAGGCAAAAAAGAATGCGCCTTGCATCGTGTTCATCGACGAGATCGACGCCGTCGGCCGTCAGCGAGGCGCCGGCCTTGGCGGCGGCAACGACGAGCGCGAGCAGACGCTCAATCAGTTGCTCGTTGAAATGGATGGCTTCGAAGGCAATTCGGGCGTGATCGTGATTGCCGCGACCAACCGCCCCGACGTGCTCGATCCTGCGCTGATGCGTCCGGGCCGCTTCGATCGACAGGTCGTCGTGCCTCTGCCGGACATCCGCGGTCGCGAGCAGATCCTTCTCGTGCACATGCGCAAGGTCCCGATCGCGCCCGATGTCAAGGCGGAGATCATCGCGCGCGGCACGCCGGGGTTCTCTGGCGCCGATCTCGCGAACCTCGTCAACGAGGCGGCTCTGTTTGCTGCGCGCGGCAACAAGCGGCTGGTCGACATGGACGACTTCGAGCGCGCGAAGGACAAGATCGTCATGGGCGCCGAACGGCGCTCGATGGTGATGCCGGAAGAGGAGCGGCGCAACACCGCGTATCACGAGTCCGGCCATGCGATCGTCGCAAAGCTGTTGCCCAAGACCGATCCCGTGCACAAGGTCACGATCATTCCGCGCGGCCGTGCGCTCGGCGTGACGATGCAGCTTCCCGAAACCGATCGCTACTCGATGGACAAGGATCGGATGCTGTCGATGATCTCGGTTCTATTCGGCGGCCGCATTGCCGAGGAAATATTCATGGACCAGATGACGACCGGCGCCTCGAACGACTTCGAGCGTGCCACTCATCTTGCGCGCGACATGGTCATGCGCTACGGCATGAGCGATGCGATGGGGCCGATGGTCTACGCGGAAAACGAGGGCGAAGTGTTTCTCGGCCGCTCGATCACGCGCACGGTGAATATGTCCGAGGAAACGATGAAGCGCGTCGACGCGGAGGTGCGCAAGATCATCGATGCGCAATACGCGGTCGCGCGACGCTTGCTCGAGGAGAATCGCGACAAGGTCGAGGCGATGGCGAAGGCGCTGCTCGAGCTGGAGACGATCGACGCCGATCAGATCGACGACATCATGGCGGGGAAGCCGCCGCGTCCGCCGAAAGCCGTCGCCTCGCCACCGCCGCCGCCGGCATCGGGATCATCGTCGGGGAGCGCGGGCACCGAGCCTTCGGCGCGGCCGGCCTAACCGAATCGGAACGCCCACCGGGAGCACGGTGGGCGAGTCGATGCAAGTGGAGCCCTCGATCCTGCGCTGCGGCTCGCGCGAGTTGGATCTGTCACGCCCGCGGGTCATGGGCATTCTCAACGTCACGCCGGATTCGTTTTCCGACGGCGGGCGTTTTTTCGATTCCGAGCGCGCGCTCGATCACGCGCGTTGCATGCGTGCGGATGGCGCCGACATCATCGACGTCGGTGGTGAGTCGACGCGGCCTAATGCGATTGCCGTCGACGAACACGAGGAATTGACGCGTGTTCTACCGCTCGTTTCGGCGCTCGCTTCCGAAGGTGCGCTGGTCTCGATCGACACGATGAAACCGCGCGTGATGCGTGAAGCGGTCGATGCGGGTGCTGCGATGATCAACGACGTGTTTGCATTGCAAGCGCCAGGCGCATTGGAAGCGGCTGCGGACACGAATGCCGCTGTGTGCCTGATGCACATGCGCGGAATGCCGGCAACGATGCAAGTCGACCCGATCTATGCGGATGTGGTCGGCGAAGTGCGTGATTTTCTGTCCGCGAGGGCCCAAGCGTGCGAGCGCGTCGGGATGAATCGCAATCGCATTGCGATCGATCCGGGATTCGGATTCGGCAAGACGGTTGCTCACAACATGCGTCTGCTGCACGAGCTTGCCGCGTTAGCCGAGCTCGGTTATCCCGTTGTCGTGGGACTTTCGCGTAAGGCCTCGCTGGGTACGATCACCGGCCGCGCCGCCGACGAGCGCGTCACCGCCAGCGTCGCCGCGGCGCTTGCGGCCGTCGCGCGCGGCGCTTCGATCGTGCGTGTTCACGATGTGCGCGACACGGTGGATGCGCTCAAGGTGTGGCAAGCGATCGACGACGCGTTGTAGTGCTTCGTACTTCGATTCGAGTCGCTACAATGCGCACACGAACATTCGATCGAAAATCACCAGTGACTTCACGCCGTTATTTCGGAACCGATGGAGTGCGCGGACGCGTCGGCGAAGCGCCGATCACGCCGGAGCTCATGCTGAAGCTCGGCTACGCGGCGGGGCGCGTGCTCGCGACAGGTGAGGGTGCGCGCAAAGGAGAATCGCCGCGCGTTCTGATCGGCAAGGACACGCGCATCTCCGGGTATCTTCTCGAAGCCGCGCTCGAGGCGGGACTGTCTGCGGCGGGCGTCGATGTCGAGCTCACCGGACCTCTGCCCACGCCCGCCGTCGCGTATCTCACACGTGCATTGCGACTGTCAGCGGGAATCGTCATCAGCGCTTCGCACAATCCGTTCGACGACAACGGTATCAAGTTCTTCTCGTCGGCTGGTACCAAGCTTCCCGACACCGTCGAAGCCGACATCGAGCGGCACATGGAGGAGCCGCTCATTTGTGTCGCGTCCGCGAAGCTCGGCAAGGCGCGCCGTCTCGAGGATGCGGCCGGGCGCTACATTGAGTTTTGCAAGAGCACGTTTCCGAGCGAGCTCAATTTGCGCGGCTTTCGCATCGTCGTCGATTGCGCGCATGGCGCCGGCTATCACGTTGCACCCTGCGTTTTTCACGAGCTCGGCGCCGAGGTCATCGCCGTGGGTGCGAAACCCGACGGGCTCAACATCAATTCGGGGGTCGGCGCAACGCATCCCAAGTTCCTCGCAAGCCAGGTGCGTGAGCACGGTGCACAGCTTGGCATCGCGCTCGACGGCGACGGCGATCGACTGCTGATGGTCGACGAGACAGGAGACAGCTACGATGGCGATCAGCTGCTGTACATCGTGGCAGCCGATTACCATCGACGCGATGCCGGCGCAGGCGGTGTCGTCGGCACGCTGATGTCCAACTTAGGCTTCGAGCAAGCGCTTCAAAAGATCGGCATTCCACTCGAGCGCGCGCGCGTCGGCGACCGCTACGTGCTCGAAAAGATGGTGGAGAAGCGCTGGCTGTTGGGTGGGGAGAACTCGGGACACCTCATTTGTCTCGATCGACACACGACCGGTGATGCAATCGTCGCGGCTCTCGCCGTGTTGCGCGCGCTGATCGAGCAGCGCACCTCACTCGCACGCGCGGCCGAACCCGTCCGCCTCTTTCCGCAGCGGCTGATCAACGTTCCGATCCAACGCAACTGGGACTGGCGAAAGAGCGACGCGGTGGTTCGCGCCGAAGCCGATGCGGTTGCAGCGCTGTCGGACGCGGGACGCGTGCTGTTGCGACCGTCCGGCACCGAGCCCGTGCTACGTGTGATGGTCGAGGCGCGCGAGAAATCACTTGCCGACGACCACGCGCAAGCCATCGCCGACACGATCGCGCGCGTTGCCGGCCTGCGGATGTGACGCAGGGAGACAGCACGCTAGTCGACTTGGCGCCCAGCACAGCCTAACGACTGATCAAGCTCGCGTTCTTGTGCGCCCGCTTGCGACGCTCGAATCCGTCGCGTAACTGCCATGCGACGATCTTGCGATCGCGTGCTAGCGCATAGTCCGCTATGAATGCATCGAGCGATGGGTACGGGCCGGCGACATGGCCCGGACGCCAGGAATCGGCGAACGCCCACAACGCAGAATCGCGCTCGAACAGCGCAACCCAATGCCGCCGCAGTGTGCGTCCTGACACGGTGATGGGCTCGAACTCGATCATCAAATAGCGCGGCTGGTAGCGCGTGTCGATACGATGCAACGTCTCGACACCGAACCGCGCGAGATCGACGCACACCCCCGCAGGCTTTGCGAACAAGGCTTCAGGCGCATGAATGGCGGCGCGACGCTCACTTCCATCCGGATTTTCGGCAAGCTCGAGTGCGCGTGCGCGATCGTATTGAAACGTGGCGTCGATGAATTGCGCAATGTCCTCCGGCGACTTCCACATCGCGAGCGCAGCGGCGTAGCTCGCAGGCAACGATGAGCGGATCGACTGGACTGTGCGCGGCGCAGGTTCGTCGGGCAGGCGCTGCGCGTGGGAAGCCACTGCAATCGACAGCGCTATCAATCCAACGATCGTCATTCGCATTGTCTTGCTGCGCATCATCACTCCGCCTCGTATAATTTCACGATGGTCGCCGTCCTGCATCAGGCTCCGGGCACCGACGCACCCGACGCAGTTGCGGCATGGCTCGCCGGGCTTGCCGCAACCTACGCGAGCGACGGGGTTCGTGCAATCGCCGCGGCATGGAACATGTCGCAGGAAGTCGCTGGTGAAGCACGCAATGCCGACGGGGAAGCGCTCAAGGAGCGCGCGCTCGGCACGGCCTCCATTCTCGCGGGCCTGAAGCTCGATCCGGCGTCCATTGCCGCAGCGCTCCTGCTGCCTCTGCCTTCTATCGGCAAGTTCGACATCGCCTCGGTCGCTGCAAAGCACGGCGCCGAGGTCGCCTCGCTGGTTGCCGGCGTCGCGCGCATGAGTGAGATCCGTGCGCTGGTGGCAGGCAACGACGCCAATGCCCGCTCGGCACAAGCCGAGAACCTTCGCAAGATGCTGCTTGCGATGGTCGAAGACATCCGCGTCGTGCTGATCAAGCTCGCCGAGCGCACGCAGGCACTGCGCTATGCAATCGCGAACGACGCGGATCGCGCGCGTGAGATCGCCCGCGAAGTGTCCGACCTTTACGCGCCGCTCGCCAATCGCCTCGGCGTCTGGCAGTTGAAATGGGAGCTCGAGGACCTGTCGCTAAGAGCGCTCGAGCCCAACGTCTACAAGGAAATCGCGCGCGCACTCGACGAGCGTCGCGTCGATCGCCAGCGCTATATCGAGGACGTCGTGGCGACGCTGAAGCATGAGCTCGCCGCCGCGCACATCGACGCCGAAGTCAGCGGGCGTCCGAAACACATCACGAGCATTCGCAACAAGATGCGTCGCAAGTCGGCAGGGCTCGACGCGCTCTACGACATACGCGGGGTGCGCATTCTCGTGTCCGATGTCAAGGACTGCTACGCCGCACTCGGCATCGTTCACAGCCTGTGGACGCCGCTGCCCGGGGAATTCGACGACTACATCGCGAAGCCCAAGTCGAACGACTACCGATCGTTGCACACGGCGGTCGTCGGGCCCGAAGGCAAGCCGCTCGAAGTGCAGATTCGCACCTGGCAGATGCACCAGCACTCCGAATACGGCGTGGCGTCGCATTGGCGCTACAAGGAAGACGCGATCGGCAAGAAAAGCGATCCGGGGTTCGACGAGCGCATCTCGTGGCTGCGCCAGGTTCTCGATTGGAAAGATGCGATCGTCGATGCGGGCGAGTGGCTGACCGGATTCAACGAAAGCCTCTTCACCGACACGATCTACGTGTTGACGCCGCTCGGCAAAGTGGTCGACCTGCCGCGTGGTGCGACGCCGGTCGATTTCGCCTACGCCGTGCACACCAATCTCGGGCATCGCTGCCGCGGCGCGCGCGTCGACGGTCAGATGGTCCCGCTGAACCAGCGCCTCGAAAACGGCCAACGCGTCGAGGTCATCACGGTCAAGCAGGGCGGCCCATCGCGCGACTGGCTCAATCCCGAGCTCGGCTATGTCACGAGCCATCGCGCGCGCTCGAAAGTGCGGCAATGGTTCAACGCACAGCAGCACGATGCGACGTTGGCGCAAGGACGAGCGATCGTCGAGCGCACGCTCGCGCGCGCCGGTGCGTCGGCGCTGAATCTCGATGCGCTTGCCGCGCAAGCGGGCTTTGCCAAGCTCGACGACTTCTTCGCCGCAGCGGCGCGGGATGAAATCAATCTACGCGCTATTCAGACTGCGATTCGGGCGCTGGCCGAGCCGGAGCCACGACCATCGATCATCGAGTCCGATCTAGTCACGACGCGCAAGAGCCGTGCGAGCGGCAGCGGCGGCATCTTGATCGTGGGAGTCGATCGCTTGATGACGGGTCTGGCGAAATGCTGCCGGCCGGCACCCCCCGACAAGATCGTCGGCTTCGTCACGCGTGGGAAAGGCATCACTGTGCATCGCGCGAACTGCGCGAACCTCGAACGTGCACGACGCGAATCGCCGGAACGCCTGATCGAGTCGAATTGGGGTGAAGCGCGCGGCGATGTGTTTCCCGTCGACATCGTCGTCGAAGCGAGCGATCGGTCGGGACTTCTTCGCGATGTCTCGGAAATCTTCAGCAAGGAAAAGATCAACGTCACCGCGGTCAACACGCTCTCGCGACGCGATCTTGCGCGCATGAGCTTCACGCTCGAAGTGAAAAGCATCGCCGAGCTGAAGCGCGCACTGACGCAGGTGCTCGATGTGCCTGGCGTCCTCTCAGCGTCGCGCCGCTAGCCAACGGCGCGGCGCTCAAGCGGGAAGAAACTTCAGCGCAACCCCGTTGTTGCACCAGCGCTCGCGCGTCGGCGGCGGGCCGTCGTCGAACACGTGGCCATGATGACCGCCGCAGCGCACACAGTGGTACTCGGTGCGCGTGTAGATCAACAGGTTGTCCTTCTTGGTCGCGAACGCGCCGGGAATCGACGTGAAAAACGACGGCCAACCGGTGCCGCTCTCGAATTTCATTTCGGAAGTGAACAGCGGCAAGTCGCAACCCGCGCAGGCGAAAACGCCGCGACGCTTCTCGGCATTCAGCGGGCTCGAGCCGGGGCGCTCGGTACCCTCTTGCCGTAGCACCTTGAATTGCTCGGGCGACAGGCGCTTGCGCCATTCGTCCTCCGACAACGTGAGTGGCGGTTGCGCGGAGGGAAGACTGGCCTTGGCCGGAAGAAAATTCTTCCAGTCGGAGCGGATCTGCTCCAGCGAACGAACCGTGCCGGCCGAATTTTTCGCCGCCTGCGCCAACGACTCGGCCGAGCGCCAGAGCGGTACGGTTGCTATCAAGGATGCGATGAAGTGGCGTCGTTGCATCGAAGGTCTCCTGAATGTTTCATTTAGTCGCATGCTCGGGCAAATGCTTACGCGACTTTCACGATCGCCTCGCACGCGTGGCGGATGGGGGGCAGGCGGCGTAGACTTTCACGACGCACCGCCGAAGGATTCGCAATGCCTCTCGAAGATGCCCTTCGCCAGCGCGGATTTCGCCGCTGGTACGAGCGCCAGTTGATCGAGAGCCACGCGTATCTCGTAACCGGGTTCCTGAGCCTGATCATGATGGCGATCGCGCTCGAGACGCTCGCATTCCGCGAGTCGATCGCCAATGCGATCATCCTCTGTGTGATAGCGCTTTGCGGGGGTGCATTGTGCATTTTCGCGTGGAATCGCTTCAAGAGCGTGTTGTTCGCCGCCGAAGCGCTCGCCGAGCAGGCCGTGTGCACGCAATGCAGAACGTACGGGCGCTTCGAGGTCATGGATGCACGCGCTTCCAGTGCGGCGCTGTTCGGGCGCGCGTTGACCGTGCGTTGCCGCAAGTGCCAGCATTGCTGGCGAATGGCATAGAGCACTTCAAAGTGTCCCTCGTATCGCCGCGATGCCGATCCCGGCAATGGCGCCTGCCGCGATCAACTTTATGATACCCACCTGATACCGGAATAGCGCCAGCGTCGCCGCCAGCGCGATGGCGATCGCGAATCCGTCAAGGTCCCCGTCACGCACGAATACGTGCAGTCCGAGCACGACTGCCAGGTTCACGATCACGCCCACCACGGCCGAACCGATGCCCGCGAGCGGCGCGGTGAATGCGAGGTCGTCGCGAGTCGACTCCACCAGCGGCGCGCCGGCGAGAATGAACAAGAAAGACGGCAGGAACGTGAAGAACGTCGCGACGCTGGCACCCGCGATTCCCGCCAACGCGAGCGCATCGGGACCGAGCACCGCCTTGGTCCACGCTCCGACGAAGCCGACGAACGCGACGACCATGATGAGAGGGCCCGGCGTCGTTTCTCCAAGCGCAAGCCCGTCGATCATTTGCGCGGCCGAGAGCCAGCCGTGCGTCTCCACCGCGGCCTGCTGCACGTAAGGCAGCACCGCGTAGGCGCCGCCGAACGTCACCAAGGCGGCTTTGGTGAAGAACTCCGCCATGCGCGCCAGCTCGCCGTTGCGCCCACCCATCGATGCGACGAGCGCATAGGCGGCAAGCCAGAGTGCCAGGAACACAATCAATACCAACGCGAGACGCAGGCGTGAAAAGCGGGCGTGTGAAGGCGAGGGTGTGTCGTCGTCGATCAGCGCGCGTTGCGATGATGCCGTCGCCTCGGCGCGCGTCGGCGCAGCTCCGAACGCGAAAGGGGCCACGCGGGCACCGACGATGCCGGCCAGCGCGGCAAACGCGAGAATCACCGGAAAAGGAACATGAAAAGCGGACAACGCGACGAAAGCCGCCACGGCGATCGCCCATCGCAGTGGATGCTGCATCGATCGGCGGCCAATGCGCCACGCGGCATGCAGCACGATCGCGATGACCACGGGCTTCACGCCGTTGAATGCGGCGGCGACTGCGGGCATCGTTCCATACACGACGTACAACCACGACAGCGCGCCCAGCACGATGAGCGACGGCAACACGAACAACGCGCCGGCGACGACGCCTCCCAACGTGCGCTGCATGAGCCAACCGATATACGTTGCGAGTTGTTGCGCTTCCGGTCCGGGAAGCAGCATGCAGTAATTGAGCGCATGCATGAACCGGCGCTCGGAGATCCAGCGGCGCTCGTCGACAAGCTCGCGATGCATGATCGCGATCTGGCCCGCCGGTCCACCGAAGCTTATACAGCCGAGTCGCAGCCAATAACGAAATGCTTCGGAAAACGTCGGCGCCCGGGGTGCCTGCTCGTGGATGTTCATGCTCGCGCGGCAACCTTCGACGCGCGCGCGCACCACGCGTGCAGCGCGTCGTAGACGAGCATGCCGTAACGAAGCAGCGTTGCGTCGTCACCGATGCCGCGGCCAAGCCCGTGCGAAATGGCGAGCAGTCCGCTCGCCTGCGCGGCGCGATCGAGAGTGTCCGTATCGGCGGCACGGACGATGTCGGCGAGTTGCGCAAGCGCCGCATCGGCATCCACGTGTCGGGCAACAAACGCGTCGAACGAGCACCGCTCGCCGACATGGCCATATTCGACGTCCGGAATGTCGAATGGCACTGCATCATTCGCCTTCGCAAATGCGCGGACTTCGTTTGCTGGAACGTAATCGAACTGCGCCGACGCATCGATGCGCCGGCGCACGAGCCACGGACAGGCGATGCGATCGATCTTCGGCCGCTCGCGCGTCACCCAGCGCGTGGGCGGCCGCCACGGCTCGATCGGCAACCCTTCCCCACGCCAGCCCTCGAGCCCACCGTCGAGAATCGTCGCATCGAAGCCTTTCGCGCGAAGCGCATTCGCGGCGTTCTGGCTCACTTCGTGTCCGTGAACGCAATAACAGACGACTTCACGCCAGCCGTCGAGCCCGTCGGCCCATTGCTCGACGGCTTCGTGGTCACGTCGAATCGACAACGGAATTCGAACCGGATCGCGCTCGAACGCGGTGCTCTTCCGAACGTCGATCAATGTCGGGGGAAAGGGCTGCAGGAGCTTCGTACGAAGCGCTGCGGGACTGCAACTCGCGAGCTCAGCCGGCATGACGATCCTTTCGACCGGCGTTTGGCCGGCGAATTGCAGACTTGGACGGAATCGTCGGTGCGGCAGGGCGTCTGCGTCAGATGGCCCCGCGAGCACTGTAACGCTTGCGCGCGTGCTCGGTCAACGAGCGCGCGTTGCGCTACAACAGCCCTTCGAGCAACTGCACGTCGACGGTCTCGCCGGCTGCGACGTTGCCGGTGTCGGGTCTGAGCACGATGAAGCAGTTCGCCTGCGACATCGAGGAGAGTATTCCCGAGCCCTGATCGCCTGTTGTTCGCACCGTCCACGTTCCATCCCCGGCCCGCGACAAGATCCCGCGCTGAAACTCGGTGCGTCCCGGCGCTTTTCTGATGGGTGCTGCCAGTGTCGCCTTGAACATCGGCATCGGCTCGACGTCGCGCCGGCCCATGAGCACGAGCAATGCATCGCGCACGAATTGATAGAACGTCACCATGACCGACACGGGATTGCCCGGCAGGCCGAAGAAGT
>DATLOI010000138.1:0-14581 GCA_035536295.1 Casimicrobiaceae bacterium | reverse complement strand
TCACGCGCGAGCGTTATGGTGCGCAGGACCAGCGTTCGTGGCGCTTCAAGTTCCACGCGCAGACTTCGGGTCTCGATCTGACGCGCCAACAGCCGCTCAACAACATCGCGCGCGTGACGACGCAAGCGATCGCCGGCATTTTCGGCGGATTGCAGTCGCTGCACACCGACGCCTTCGACGAGGTGTTGTCGTGCCCGACGCAGTTCGGGGCGCGCATTGCGGTCGCCACGCAAAACATCTTGCGGGAGGAGGCGCATTTGACCGACGTCATCGATCCGCTCGGCGGCTCGTACTACGTCGAAGCGCTGACCGACGCGATGGAAAAACGCGTGCTCGACGTGATGGCGGAGATCGAGACTGCCGGCGGCATGTATAGCGCAGTCGAGTCGGGGCTTGTGCAGCGGCGCATCGGCGAATCGGCGCGCCGGCAGCACGAGAAAATCGACAGCGGCGAGCAAACGATCGTCGGCGTGAACGCGTATTGCGTCGACGAGGACGCGAGCGCTCGTCCAGCACTCGCTAAACCCGATCCCGAATTGATGCAGGCGCATTTGCGCGAATTCGCGCAATGGAAAACACAGCGCTCGTCGCAACAGGTCGGCAAAGCCCTCGACGAGCTGGCGCGAAGCACTGGTGATACGCGCTCGAACATTTTCGCGGCAGTCGTTGCAGCAGCCGAAGTCGGTTGCACGCACGGCGAAATTTGCGGAACGTTGCGACGCGAGCTGGGCTTCGGGCGCCCGCTGATCGCGGTGTGATGAAGCGGGAGGGCAGCGAGCGCGGCGGTGCGCGCCGGGAGGATCGTCTCTCGGCCATTCGTTCACAGGATCGAGCGCAAATCGCACGCGCGATCAGCGCAATCGAAAACGGTGCAGCGGGTGCGCGCGACCTGATCGAAGCGCTGCAGCCCCACGTCGGACGCGCGCACGTTATCGGCATTACCGGAGTTCCCGGTGCGGGCAAGTCGACGCTGATCAACGCGTTGCTGAGTGCTATGGTCGCGCGCGGGAAGCGCATCGCCGTCGTGGCCGTCGATCCCTCCAGCGTTACATCAGGCGGTGCGGTGCTCGGTGATCGCGTACGCATGACCGACGCCGGTGGTGCGGATTCGGTCTTCATCCGCTCGCTTGCATCGCGTGGGTCGCTGGGTGGTCTTGCCAACACGACCGCAGGCGTTGTCGACGTGTTCGATGCCGCGGGATTCGACACGATCATCGTCGAAACCGTCGGCGCAGGACAGTCCGACATCGCCATTGCGTCGCTCGCGGACAGCTGCGTTGTCGTGTGTCCGCCTGGGTTAGGCGATGCAGTGCAGGCAATGAAAGCGGGAATCCTCGAGATTGCCGACGTGCTCATCGTCAACAAAGCGGACCAACCGTTCGCCGATCGAGCCGAGCGCGAGTTGAAGGAGATGCTGCATCTAAGGAAGCGCGTGTCGGAATGGCGTGTTCCGGTGCTGCGCGCGACCGCCACGAATGGCGAAGGCGTCGACGCGATCCTGGCTGCGCTCGCGTCGCATGTCGAGCACGCGGGGGTTGGTCGGCGCCATTGCTGCAACGCGATGCCCGATGCGATCGATCCCGCATTGCGTAAGCTCGCTGAACGGGACGCCTACGTGCGCTCCCACGGAATCGAAGTGCTCGAAGCGAAGGCGGGCACGGCGACGCTGCGAATGCGCGTCGGAGCGCAGCACATCAACTTCAATGGAAGCTGTCACGGCGGCGCGATATTCACGCTGGCCGACAGCGCGTTCGGGCTTGCCTCGAATTCACACGGCGTGATCGCGGCAGGCATAGATGCGCATATTACTTTTCAGATCGCGATCCGCGAAGGCGACGTGCTGATCGCCCGCGCTACCGAAGCGAGCCTGCAGCGCAAGCTCGCGGTCTATCGCGTCGACATCACGCGCGAGGACGGTGTATCGGTTTCGACGTTCACCGGCAGCGTATACGTGACCGAGCGTCCGCACGCCTGAAGCGCTTCGGGCGCTGTTGCAATTGTCTTGCCCTGCGTTTCAGAAAGTCCGATGATGGGCGCTTGATTTGGCGCGACGCTCGCGGCACGACGGCCGGCTCGAGCGCATTGACTTCAACGCCCATGGCCGCCGCCACCAGCGAGGGTTGTCATGGCCACGTACATCATGTTGGGAAACTTTACCGAGCAGGGTATCAAGAGCGTCAAGGATTCGCCGTCGCGCTACGAAACATTCAAGTCGGTGATGGAAAAAGCGGGCGTGCAAGTGAAAAGCGCGTACTACACGATGGGCGCCTACGACATGGTCGTGACGGTCGAAGGCTCCGACGAGGCGGTGATGGCACTGCTCTTGAAGCTCGGCTCACAGGGCAACGTGCGCACGCAGACGTTGCGCGGGGTCGATGTCAGCGCAATGAAGCAAATGGTCGGGAAACTTTAGTTGACAGGCATACGGGGCGGTGAATCACCGCCTCGCGCGAGCACCGTCAGCCGACTGGCGCGTGCGCTGCGATCAAGCGTTCGCGCTTCAATTCTTCCCAGAACGCCGCCGGGATGGACGAGCGCATGTGCGCGACATTCGCTTGGACTTCAGCGCTCGTTTTCATGCCGGTGACCACGCTTGCGATCGCCGGATGCGCCAGCGGGAACTGCAGTGCCGCAGACGCGAGCGCAACGCGGTGGCGCGAGCACACGGCTTCGATCGATCGTGTGCGCTCCATGATCGACGGCGCCGCTTCGGTATAGAAAAACATGGCCCCGGGCTTCGCGCCGGTCGCGAGAATGCCTGAACTGAAAGGCGCCGCCATCAAGACTGAGATTCCACGACGCTCGCAATCAGGCATAAAGTCATCGAGCGCGGTGTGATCAAGCAGTGTGTAACGCCCGGCAAGCATGAAGCAATCGAAATCGCCGTCGGCCGCGAAGCGCATGAGAACGCTCCAATCGTTGACGCCGACACCGGCCGCCTTGATCGTTCCGGCCGCGCAGATCGACAAGCGCGCGATGCGCGCCTTGCACCGCTTCGGCGTAGCGCTGCTCGGCGAGATCGCCCTGCCAGCGGCGATTGACCTCGTGAATGAAGACGCGATCGATGGCGTTGCTGCCAAGTCGCCGCAAGCTGCATTTCGAGCGAGCGCAGAGTGGCGTCATAGCTGCAATCAAACGCGATTTCGAATGGAGGCCTTCCCGCGCCGATACCAGGCGCAGTCCCACCGCCGGCGGGCTGCAACAACCGTCCGACCTTCGACGACACGACAAGCTCACGCCGATCGATCCGACGAAGTCACGTTCCCAGTCGAAGCTCGGCGAGCCCGAGTCCGTACAACGGCGCGGTATCGAAATAACGCAATCCCGCCGCGTGCATCGTAGCGAACGCACTTTGCACCGACTCGTCACTGTCACGCGCTTCGAAGCTTCCGAAAGGCGCGGTGCCGACGCCGAGCAACGAGACTGAAGATCGCGACGTCCGATGCGACGCGTTGCAGCTGGATCGAAGGGCACTACGTTTTCCCCATCGACATCAGGGAAGTCTACCCACGGTGCTTGCCACGACGGTCGCCAACTCATTGGCATCGATCGGCTTCGGCACGTGAGCATTGAATCCCGCCTGCAACGCGCGCGTGCGATCGACGCCGCGCGTGTACGCGGTCAACGCGATCGCTGGCGTGCGCCTCCCATGCTTCTCGCGCTCACGAATCGTGCGCATCAATTGCAGTCCGTCGATCTGCGGTAGTCCGATATCCGAGATCACGAGGTCAAACGCTTGGCTTCCAAGTTGCTCGAGCGCCTCCATCGCGCTCGCCGCCGCAACGACACTGGCGCCGCACCTTCCCAGCACCTGCAGCAACATTTCGCGTGCGTCGCTCTCGTCCTCGACGATCAGTATCGAAAGTCCCGTGAGCGCTTGCGCGAAATCGACTTGCGGCGAGGCAGGCATAGCCTCGTGCTCCATTCGCAATGCAACCGGCGCCATTGGCAGGCGCACGCGAAATGTCGCGCCGCGACCTTCGCCGGCGCTCTCGGCGGTGACCGTCCCTCCATGCATCTCGGTGAGCTTGCGCACGATCGTCAGCCCAAGACCCAGCCCGGTGCTTTTCGCGAGTCCCTGCAAGCTTCCATCGGCTTGACGAAATGCCTCGAACACGTGCGGAAGGAGATCCGGCGCTATGCCCTGTCCGGTGTCGGTGACCGACAGCTCGACATCGGAACGCTGGCGCATCAGCACGACGCTGATCGATCCGCCCTTGGGAGTGAACTTCACCGAATTGGTGATCAGATTGAGAAAAATCTGACGCAGCCGCGTCGCGTCGCCGAGAACGGGCGAAGCGGATGGATCGAGCGCCCGCGTGACGCGCAATCCCTTCGCCTCGACCGATAGCGCGGTCGACTGCAACACTTCGTCGATGACGCGAATCAAATCTACGCTTTCGATGTTGAGAGTCAGCTTGCCGCTGGTGATGCGCGACACATCGAGCAGATCATCGACGATCTGAGCTTGCAGCCTTGCGTTACGCGCAATCACTTCGGCGGCTTGCGGCCATTTCTCGCCGGGCAGCGCACCGCTTTGCAGGAGATGCGCCCAGCCGGTGATGGCGTTCAACGGCGTGCGCAATTCATGACTGACGGCCGCAATGAACGCGTCTTTGGCGCGGTCGGCGTCGAGCAGCCGCTGATTGACGGCGCGAAGCTCGACCGCAAGCTTACGCACGCCGCCAAGCAGCGTGCCGCGCAAGCTCGCCGCCGCTTGGACGTGCACCGCGCGCCACGGTAGCGAGCGCCCGCGCACTGTTTGTCGCCAGAATTCGAACGATCCTCGTGGTGTCAGGCGCGATACCGGACCCGCTGCCGATACGTCGTTCCACGACTCGCCCCATTCCGCCGTGTGCTCGATCGGACGACGAAACCACAAGAGATACTCACCGAGATCACGCGCGATCGCCACCGCGATAAGACCGGGTGCCGTATCGGCCCATTCTTTGGCTGCACCCAGATGCGCCGGCAGCCGGTCCGTGGCGAAAACATCATCGGAGCGCTGCCGGAGCCAGTCGATGATTCTGGCTATCGCGTCGAGCGAAGGCGTCTGCCCCAAGCGGCGGACGCCCTCCTGCATGGCGATCGCGGCGCCGTCGGCAGCGGTCAACGAGAGTAATTGCGGTACGCACAACCCATCGCCGAGATCGTTCGCCGTGACGATCGAGCGGATCAGCTCGCTGCCAGTCTCCTGCACATGACGAAACTCCTCGGCATCCTCGGCTTGCTCGAGCACACCCAGTTGCCACGACAATGCCTGGCCGATGAATTCTGCCGTGTCACGAACGCGACAAGGGAGCGTCATCGGTCCGCTGTAGTGGTGGCAGGCAACGAGTCCGGCAAGCGCGCCATCCTTGATAATCGAGATCGCCATCGACGCCGTCGCACCCATGTTGCGCAAGTACGCACGATGAATCGACGATACGCCGCGCAGCGCAGCCTGCGACAAGTCGAGCGGCGCATGCCATTCGGGATCGTCTTGCGGAACGATCAGCGAGGGCGTGTAGTCGACGTCGGGAATGAAGCGCAGCCAGTTGACCGTATGCAGTCGTCGCGCTTTCTCCGGAACGTCGGACGCAGGGAAGTGCAGCGCGATGTACGGCTCGAGGCTGGGCGGCTTCGCTTCTGCAACGATTTCACCGTTCCAGTCATCATCGAAGCGATATACCATCACCCGATCGAAGCCGGTCAGCTCGCGGACTTCGAGCGCCGCGATGTTGCAAAGCTGACGCACATCGCGCGCCTTTTGCAAGCGCAGAAGCCCGGCTCGCAGGCGTCGATCGAACGCATCCGGCTTTTGCGCAAGCGCCTCGTCGCGAGGCTCGAGCTCGATGACAAGGCGGTCGAGACCGTTGGGACGATGCAGCATCGCATCGAAGCTGCGTCCCCGGCGTGTTACGACGCCGAGAGGATTCACTTCACGAAGATTCTCGTGCTCGAGCGCGGCGGCGAGCGAGCGCGCAGAGGGCATATCGAAATGCTCGATGAGTGGTCGACCGAGCAACGCCTGCGCGGCGACGCCAATGTGACTGTCGACGTTCTCGCTCGCCTGTTGCACGATGAGCGACGGTCCGCGACACGAGCATAGCGCGCCAAACGATTGCACGCCGAACTGCGAACGAACGGGCTGCGCAGCGGCAATACCGACTTCGCTCATGCGAACAAGACGCGTCCGCGCGCAAACGGGGGCAGGAAACTCACGGTGATCAGTCGTCAGGTGGTGTCACGAAGAATGGAAAGGGACGCGCATCCATCTCATGCGCGACGACCACCCAGCTCGATGGTTGGCCAAGTACCCGCGCTTGTACTATCGGCGGTCGCCATAGCGCGGTGTAGGAAGGGGCTACGCGATCGGTCAGCTATTCACGGGTGCTGCCCGATCGAGGCGCTGGTCTGCGCGCACGCCATCCACGGCGTTCGCCGAGATCAACTGGTGTTCCGCCGCATGGACTGCGGCCGCTTCGCTATCCAGCGTCAGTACCAGCGGCACTCCGTTGTAGTGCACGGTTTCGATCAAGCGCGCGATGGTCTCGACACGCGCGGGATTGCGATCGATGCTGCGGATATAGATCCCTCGAACGCGACCGGGGTGCTCGCGCACGACGTCTGCATAGATCTCGGGATCCTGCTCGCCGCTGTCGCCGATCAGGACGAAGGAGAGTGTCGGATAGGCCCGAAGAATGCGATTGATGCTCGCCCCCTTGTGCAGACGATGGCGATCGCGCTCGAACCAGGTTTGCTCGCCGATGTCGGTGAGCACCAGCGGTCCTTTCGGCAAATGTTGCGAATCCAGAAAATCGATCAGCGGCTCGTAGAGATTCCACGGGCTGCTCGACACGTAAAAGACCGGATTCGCTTCGTTGCCGGTTACGCCGTCGTGAAACGCGCGATAAAGCGCCGCGACCCCGTTGAAGGGCTTGCGCGTGCGCGAGTTGGATTGCGCCAGCATTGCCAGCATGGCGAGCTTGTGCGCGACATTCGACCACACGACGGTGTCGTCGATGTCGCTGATGATGCCGAAGCGGGCCGAAGTGCTCGGCACCAGCACCTCGGCAGTTGTGGCAACGCCTGGGAGAGCCTCGCCCGATCGATCGACGAGATCGAGGCGCACCAAGTGCCAGCCGGCGCGCTCGAGCGGTTTTGCGAGCGCGAGGCTCGCGCTGAAAAATCCTTCATCGTCGGCGACCACCTCACTTGCAACGTCGCCGAATGTCACGCGTACGCGCGCACCCGGAAGCTCGTCGGATTCCAAACGCTTGATGAACTCGCCGACGTTACGCCATCGACTGTCGGTCTCATTCGGCTCGCGGTAGCTGACGCTGCGCAATACGCGACCGCTGACGGCGAGTTCCTCGAACGTTCCGAAACCGCGGTAAGGCGCGATACGCCAGCGACGCCGCAGCGGCGTCCGTTGATACCAGCCGCGCAGCGCCCGCGAATGCAGTGCATCGAGCCTTGCAATCAAATGCGCGACGCGTTGTCTCACGTCATTCGATCATCACGCCGGATGCAGGGCTGTGAGGTTCATCGTTCCGGCTACCGGCTCGACAAACGTGCGCTCCTCGCGGAGGATCAGGCGCTTTTCGGATGCAACCGCGAAGTTCGCGCGTCCTTCGGGATCGGTCTTGAGACGCGTGCGATAGCTTTCGTAGGCCGCGAGGCTTGGAAAACCAATCAAGGCCCAGGCGACGTTGTTGGTCCCCTCGTGCGGCAGGAAATAACCGATGAGGTCGCCGCCGCAGCGCGGAATAATGCCGCCCCAGCGCTTCGCGTATTCCGCGAACTCGGCGCGTTGGAACGGGTCGATCTCGTAGCGAATAACGCAAGTCACCGGCATGGCGATCCTCGCTTTGCGAAAGAATCGAGCGTACCCGATTGTGCGTCGGGAATGGTTCGATTAAGATCGAATCATGAACGATGGGCCCAGCATCGCGCGCATCGCGGCCGCGATTGGCGAGCACGCCCGCGCTGAGATCCTGGCGGTATTGATGGGCGGCCGGGCGGCGACCGCCAGCGAGCTGGCAGTCGTTGCCGGCGTTACCAAGCAGACGGTGAGCAGCCATCTGGCGACCCTTCGCGACGCCGGTTTGCTCGCAATGGAAAAGCGAGGTCGCCATCGCTACTTTCGCCTCGCCAACGACGACGTCGCGCACCTTCTCGAAAGCCTGATGGGCGTCGCGTTCCGGACAGGCGCCGTGCGCTTGCGACCAAGCCCTCGCGAGCCGTCGCTGAGAAAGGCTCGGGTGTGTTACGACCACCTGGCCGGGGACCTTGGTGTAATGGTCTACGATGGCCTCGTCGCGCACCAGCATATCCGAGAGATTGACAGCTGCTTGCAGCTGACGCCATCGGGTCGGCGCTTCCTCACCACGCTCGACATCGAGACGAGCGAGTTTCCACAAACCCGCCGGCCAATGTGTCGCGCGTGTCTCGACTGGAGCGTGCGGCGGTATCACCTGGCGGGTGCCGTGGGCGCAGCATTGCTGGATTGCTTCGTCGAAAAAGGTTGGGCTCGGCGCGCGAAGGGCTCGCGAGTCGTGACTTTTTCGGTCGCCGGGGAGGAGGCCTTACGAGAGCGATTCGAACGCGGCGTCGCGCGCGGAAAACGCGCGAGCAGTGACGCGACTCGACGCGCGGTGCATCCTTCGGGCTAAGCGATTCATGCAACCACGCTGCGCGAGACTGGTGCTGCTGGAGTGACTCGAACACTCGACCTACTGATTACGAATCAGTTGCTCTACCAACTGAGCTACAGCAGCGATCCCGATCGAATCGCGAGCCAGGTCTCGCGCGGGGCGCAATTATAGCGCCGAAGGCAGCGCGCATCCGCGATGGTTTGCGCGAGAAGCTAAACTCCGCGGCTCATGTCCGATACCCGCATCCTCGTCGGCTTCCACGCCGTCACCGCGCGATTGCGCCAGCGACCCGACTCGATCCGCGCGATCTATGTAGCCGCAGCGCGTCACGATGCGCGCTCCCGCGACTTGATCGAACGCGCGAAGTTGGCAGGCGCAGCGATCCATGCGGTGGATGACAAGCGTCTCGATGACATGGCTCGCGGGGCGCGCCATCAAGGAGTCGTCGCCAGCGTCGATGCGACGATACCGCACACGATACTCGCGGACGTGCTGGAGCATCCGCACGAAGCACCGCTGCTGCTGGTTCTCGACGGGGTCACCGATCCGCACAACCTGGGCGCGTGTCTTCGCAGCGCCGACGCGTTCGGAGTCCACGCGGTCGTCGTGCCGAAAGATCGTGCGGTCGGCGTCAACGCAACCGTTGCCAAAGCGGCCAGCGGTGCGGCCGATTCTGTCCCCGTCATCGCGGTCACCAATCTCGCGCGCGCATTGCGTGAGTTGAAGGATGCGGGCGTCTGGATCGTCGGCGCGGAAAGCGGCGGGGAGAGCCTTTTCACTGCCGATCTCGCCGGCCCGCTCGCGTGGGTGCTCGGCGCGGAGGGCGAGGGTCTGAGGCGCTTGACGCGCGAGAACTGCGATCGAATGGTCGGCATTCCGACGATGGGGAGCGTCGAGAGCCTCAATGTCTCGGTGGCGGCCGGCGTGTGCCTGTTCGCGACGCGGCGCGCCCGAGCGACTGCGTCGCGTTGAGCTTTGAGCGCGATTGCGGCATCATCCGCCCGTTCGAAGCCTTACTTTCCCCGAGGAGTCACGATGCGACGCACACTTCTTTTCGCCGCGCTACTTACCGCCACGATCAGCGCGCTACCGATCGATGCGAAGACGCTCCGCTGGTCGAGCCAGGGTGACATCCTGACGTTCGACCCGATGGCGCAAAACGAGAGCCTCAACAATACCTTCTCCGATTACGTCTACGAAGGTCTCGTCCGCTACAACAAGCAGTTCGTTCCCGAACCCGCGCTCGCGACGTCGTGGACGCGCGTTTCGCCGACGCAATGGCGCTTCAATCTGCGCCGCAACGTGAAGTTTCACGACGGCTCCACGATGACCGCGGACGACGTCGTGTTCTCGTTCGAGCGCGTATTGAAGCCCGCATCCAACATGAAGGTGTACGCGTCGGGCATCAAGGAGACCAAGAAAGTCGACGACAACACGATCGAGATCATCACCGACGGCCCGAACCCGGTGCTGTTGCGCGGTCTGGTCGACGTGAAAATCATGAGCAAGGACTGGTCGACGAAAAACAACGTCGTCAATCCGCAGAATTACGCGCAGAAGGAGGAGAATTACGCGGCGCGCAACACGATGGGCACCGGCCCATTTATGCTGAAGTCGCGGGAGCCCGACGTACGCACGGTGTTGGTGACGAATCCCAACTATTGGGACAAGCTCGAAGGCAACATCACGGAGATCGTTTACACGCCGATCAAGTCCGACGCGACCCGTGCTGCGGCGCTGTTGTCCGGCGAGGTCGACTTGGTGCTCGATCCCCCGACGCAGGACATTCCGAAGCTTCGGCAAACACCGCAGATCAAGATTGCGGACGGCTCCGAGACGCGCATCATCTTCTTCGGTTTCGATCAGTGGCGCGATGAGACGCCGTACACGAACGTCAAGGGCAAGAACCCGTTCAAGGACAAGCGCGTCCGTCAGGCTCTCTATCAGGCGATCGATATCGAGGCGATTCGCCGCTCGACGATGCGCGGGCTCGCCGTGCCATCAGGGTCGATGATCGCGCCGCAGGTCAACGGCTATTTCGAAGAGTTCGCCAAGCGGCTCCCGTACGACGTCAACGCCGCGAAGAAATTGTTGACCGACGCAGGTTATCCGAACGGATTCGAGGTAACCCTCGATTGCCCAAACAACCGCTACATCAACGACGAAGGCATTTGCCAGGCGGTCGTCGCGATGTGGTCGCGCATCGGCGTCAACGCGAAGCTCAACGCCATGCCGCGCGCGACGTACTTCCAGAAGATCCAGAAGTTCGATACCAGCCTGTATCTGCTGGGCTGGGCTACCGCAACGTTCGACGGCCTCTACACGCTGCAAAGCCTGATTCGCACCGTCGATCCTAAAGGCGGCGCGGATGGCAATTTCAACCTGGGCAAGTACAGCAACGCGAAGGCCGATGCGCTAATCGACGCGATCAAGACCGAAGTCGACGAGGCGAAGCGCAACCAGATGATGCGCGACGCGCAGCGCATTCACGCCGAGGACGTCGGCCACATTCCGCTGCACCAGCAGGTGATCCCTTGGGCGATGCGAAGCAACGTGTCGACGTTCCATCGCGCCGACAACCGGCTCGACATGCGCTGGACGAGAGTCGAGTAGCGCGGGCTTTTCGCCACCGACGACGCGCGAGCGGCGGACGAACCCCACGGCACGCCGACCATGCTCGCCTTCGTCCTTCGTCGCGTCCTGCAATCCGCGCTGGTGATGGGGGTCGTCGCGTTCATCGCGTTCGGCCTTTTCAATTTCGTCGGCGATCCGGTGGCGTTCATGCTCGGTCAGGACGCGACGATCGAGGATCGCACGCGGCTTCGCGGCGACCTCGGGCTCGACCAGCCGTCGTACGTGCAATTCGCGCGCTTCATCGGCAACGCGGTGCAAGGCGATTTCGGCACGTCGCTGCGCCAGGGGCGCAAAGTCTCGACGCTTTTGAAGGAACGCCTTCCCGCAACGCTCGAGCTTTCGTTCGCCGCAGCGTTGATCGCAATGGTCGTCGGCATTCCGCTCGGCGTCTACACGGCGTTGCGACGAACGAGCTGGCTTGCGCATTTCCTGCTGGCGGCATCGCTGGTCGGTGTGAGCCTGCCGACATTCTTGATCGGCATCCTTTTGATCCTCATCTTCGCCGTCTATCTCGGCTGGTTGCCATCGTTTGGGCGAGGTGACGTGACTTCGCTGGGCTGGTGGACCACCGGTCTGTTCACCAAAACGGGACTCAAAGCGTTGATCCTTCCATCGATCACGCTTTCGCTTTTCCAATTGACGCTGATCATGCGGCTCGTGCGCGCCGAAATGCTCGAAGTGCTGCGCACCGACTACATCAAGTTCGCGCGAGCGCGGGGGCTCACCGATCGCTCGATCCACTTCGGTCACGCCCTCAAGAACACGCTGGTGCCGGTCATCACGATCACGGGGCTGCAACTTGGCGCGATCATCGCGTTCGCGATCATCACCGAAACCGTCTTCCAATGGCCCGGCATGGGCCTTCTGTTCATCCAGGCGGTGACGTTCGCCGACATCCCTGTGATGGCGGCGTATCTTTGCTTTATCGCGCTCGTGTTCGTGCTGATCAACCTGATCGTCGACCTGCTCTACTACGGCGTCGATCCGCGCCTTCGCATCGAGCGCACCGCCGCGGCGCACTAACAGCTCTAATGAATCCCGTCGACACGATTCGCCAATGGGCCGATGCATTCGGCACGTTTCGTCGCGACTTGCACGCGCATCCGGAGCTTGGCTTCGAGGAAGAGCGCACCGCGCGTGTGGTTCGAGAGACGTTGGCGGCGTTGAATATCGAGCACCACGCCAACATCGGCCGCACCGGCATCGTCGCCGTCGTGCGAGGGCAGCGCAGCGGAAGCGGGCGATCGATTGGGCTGCGCGCCGACATGGATGCGCTGCCGATGCAGGAAGAAAACGAGTTCGCGCACAAGTCGCGCTACGACGGACGCATGCACGGCTGCGGTCACGACGGACACACGACGATGCTGCTCGCCGCGACGCGCTACCTCAACGAAACGCGCCGCTTCGACGGGACCGTGCATTGCATTTTCCAGCCGGGCGAGGAGGGCTACGCGGGCGCGAAGGCGATGATTGCCGACGGCTTGTTCGAGCGTTTCCCGGTCGATCAAGTGTTCGCGCTGCACAACTGGCCCGCGTTGCCTGCCGGGAAAATCGGCATTACGCCGGGCCCGGCGATGGCGGCGGCCGATCGCATCGAGATCACGATCGACGGCAGGGGCGGGCACGGCGCACATCCGCATGCCGCAGTCGATCCCGTGCTCGTCGCAGGGCACATCATCACGGCGGCGCAATCGATCGTGGCGCGCAACGTTTCACCGATCGACACCGCCGTGGTCAGCCTGTGCGCGATGCAAGCGGGACATCCCGGCGCGATGAGTGTCATCCCGGCGCACGCGAAGCTGGTCGGTACTGTGCGCACGTTTCGCCCGGCCACGCAAGACATGATCGAGCGACGGCTGCACGAATTGGTCGGATCGATCGCAGCCGCATTCGGCGCAAGCGCCAAGCTCGACTATCAGCGCGTCTATCCTGCGACGGTCAACCACGACGGCCCTGCCGCGTTTGCGATGGACGTGGCCGAGTCGCTGGTCGGGATCCACAACGTCGTGAGAAACCTCGATCCCTCGATGGGTTCGGAAGACTTTTCATTCATGCTGCAGGCGCGGCCCGGCGCGTTCGCGCGCCTTGGACAGGGCGGCTCCGAGCGAGGCGCATTCCTGCACAGCAGCCGCTACGATTTCAACGATGCCGTCATTCCGCTCGGCGCGGGGTATCTCGCCGCGCTCGCCGAACGCGCATTGCCGCTCGTATGAACGACACCGCTTCGACGTCGCTGGGCTGGACATGGTCGGATGTCGATCCGGCGATGCACTTTGCTTCCGATTACGCCGAGGCGCGTAACAAGTTTCTTGCGGCGGCGAAAGCGCGCGGGCTCGCAATCGAAAGTAATGTGCATCCGCATGAGCGCGGCCCGGACAATGAAGCGCTCGCGATCGACGTTGCGGTGCTCGGCAACGCCGCCGCAAGCGACGCGCTTCTCATAACGTCGGGCACGCACGGCGCGGAAGGGTTCTGCGGAAGCGGATGTCAGGTGGCGCTCCTTGCCGATGACGCGTTCGTTGCAACGGTCGCCAAAAGCAACGTCGCGATCATTTTGTTGCATGCGCTGAACCCCTACGGTTTCGCGCACTTGTCGCGCACGACCGAGGGCAACGTCGACCTCAATCGCAATTTTCGCGACTTCGCCTGGCGTGAAAGCAACGCGAAGTACGTCGAAGTGCACGACTTCATGGTGCCCTCGACCTGGCCACCCGCGCGCGAGAACGAGGCGCGAATGATGATGTACGTCGCGGCCCACGGCGCGTTCGCGTTACAGCAGGCGGTGAGCGCCGGTCAATCCGACCGCGCCGACGGACTTTTCTATGCGGGCACCGAAGCGTCATGGAGCCAGAAGGTGCTGCGCGCATTGCTTCGCAAGAGTGTGGCGAGCAAGAAGCGCCTGGGCTGGATCGACATTCACACGGGCCTCGGGCCTTGTGGTCATGGCGAGAAAATCTTCGCCGGCCCGAACAATGGGGCGATGCTCGCGCGTACGCGTTGCTGGTGGGGCGCCGACGTCACCTCGATCTACGACGGGTCATCGACCTCCGCACTCGTCGAAGGAACGATTTGCTGCGCGGCGAAGGACGAGTGCCCCGCTACCGAGTACACGGCAATCGCGCTCGAATACGGTACCAAGTCGTATTTCGACGTGATGAATGCACTGCGCGCGCGCCAATGGCTGACCAATCACCCCGACGCTGCCCCTGCGCAGCGCGATGCAATTCTTCGTGCGATTCGTGATGCTTTCTACGTCGACACGCCCGCGTGGAAAGCGATGGTGTTCGCCCAGGCGCGCGTTGCTGCGC